>CALVHJ010000020.1 GCA_944327425.1 uncultured Bacilli bacterium | reverse complement strand
TTGTGTTAAATTCTTTATTAAATGATGACTCTAATTCAGATAATCGGCTATTTATTAAATTAGAGGTTCCATCGACAACATTTGTTAAAACGGCTATTTTATCACTTGCTGTTACTACTGTGCAGTCTATTAAAATATTAAGTAAACTTTTATCATTTAAATTATTAAGATAATTTTGCCATAAGTCTTTTATTTTTTGTAAATATTCCTTTTTGGCATTGACGAAGCAATTATTAACTCTAACTTTTATTAATTCTAAGTATGTTTCAGGTGATGAAATTATTTCCCGGGAAATAATTTCAGAATTTAATTCTTCATTTTCTCTAGAAACTGATGTTGGTGTTTCTTCAAATTGCTTTTTCTTGGTGTTTATTTCCCGGGAAATAATTTGAGTGTCACTTTCTTTTTGATTTAATACTTCAGTTTTAGGCGTTTGAGATAAATTTTGGTCATTAAAGTATTTTAAAAGAGATATTTCAATTAAAAGATAGGGATCAATACTCATATTAATGTAGTTGGAAATATCAGCAAGTTCAAAAGCCATTTGTCTTAATAAATCATATGATAAACCTTGATAATTACTATCTTTTTTGCATTTAATTGCTTCCTCTTCTATTTTTTCCAGCATTTTTTTAATTAAAACCTTATAATCTATGGCTAATTCTTTAAATTTTTTCATCATATTATCAAAGTTATCAACATCATTTTGAGTAATTAACTTAAATAAATCATTAATTTGCTTTTTTGATACAGATCCAAAGTGTTCAATTACATCGTTAATTGTGATTTTTTCAGTATTACTGGATAATTGATCTAAAATACTTAAGGCATCACGCATTCCACCATCAGAAATATAGGCTATTTCTTCTAAGGCATCAGCATCAATAGTTATATCTTCATTTTTAACTACGTATTTTAATCTTTTTATTATATCAGTTATTGATATTTTATGAAAATCAAACCGTTGACAGCGTGATAAAATTGTAATAGGAACAGCTTCAATGTTGGTTGTTGCTAGTATGAATATAACATGTTTTGGAGGTTCTTCTAATGTTAAGAGTAAAGCATTAAAAGCACTTGTACTAAGCATATGTACCTCATCAATTATATATACTTTATATTTAGAATAAGCTGGAGCTAACTTAATATTATTAATTATTTCTCTTATTTCATCAACACCATTGTTTGATGCTGCATCAATCTCGATTATGTCAGCATTTTCTTTAAAATGCAGGCAACTTTCGCAGGCGTTACATGGACCATCATCACTGGGATTAAGGCAATTTATGGCTTTAGCAAATACCTTGGCTGTACTTGTTTTTCCCGTTCCTCTGGGTCCAGAGAAAATATAAGCATGTGATATTTTATTATTTTTTATAGAATTTTTTAAAATTGAAATCATATAATCTTGACCAATAATACTTGAAAAATTATCTGGTCTATATTTACGATATAATACTTTATAATCCATTAAATCCACCCCATATAATTATATCATAATAATCTATTTCTTGTCTCTTTTCTTTTGAAAAAAATTTGTTAAAATCACTTTGTACATTTGTTCATATGTACATATGTTTGTTTTTGAAATTTTGGTTTTAAAGTACTCCTTTTTATTTTCTGGTTTATCTAATAAATAATAAACATTACTAATTCTTGATTGTTTAATCACATTTTCACAAATGCCACATGGTTTTAAAGTAACATATAAATCACAATCAAAAAGACGCCAGTCTTTTAATTTTTTGCTTGCTTTTTTTATGGCTATAATTTCAGCATGATCTAATACATTATTATTTCTTTCCCGCTTATTGTATGCTTTAGAAATAATTTTTCCATCTTTAACTATTAAAACACTTATTGGCACTTCATTCTTTTTTGATGCTTTTTTAGCTAATTTCAACAAAATTTCAAAATATTCTTCATTCATTTTTATCACCCATTAAAAAAGTGCACACAAATAGGGATTGATATGGCTGCTACCTTCCGGTCCTGACCAGTTTACAATATATTTGTTGCACATATATAATTTAGCATATTTTTTCAAAAAAATCAAGTATATGTTTCACGTGAAACTTTAATTTAACTTTTTTATTAATTATTTAACCATATTATAATTTTTTAATTTTCAAATATTCGTATTTAAATTTATTATTTTAGATGTTTCACGTGGAACATTGTTAATAACTTTATTTTAATTAATATTTTTATTTTAATTAATATTTTTTATTATTTAAAAAACATGATAATATATCTGAATTATTTTTTTGAATTTAAATGTTTTTATCAAATAATTTATAATAAAACTTCTATAATTACAAATTTTACTATAATGTTTCACGTGAAACATTGTGGATAACTTTTTTGCTTTTTAAAACTATTAAAATATAGTGTATAGTTTCACGTGAAACCTTAAATTTAAATTATTTAAAATTAAAGTATAAAACTACAAAATGATCCATCAATTTATCAAAAGTATTATATAAAATGATATAAATCATTTACAAATTATATAAAATCTCCTTTTAATAAATTATCAATAATTTTCTTCTATATTTTAAGTTACCAACATTTTTATTTCTCTAACATTTATCAAAAAAATAGCATAAAAAAAACCATTAGATTTTCTAATGGCTAATTTTAATCAGTTTTCTCAGATGTTAGATCTTCATCTAATTCATCTTCATTTTTTTCAACTAAACTTATTGTAGTAACATATTGTCCATCTTTTAAATGAATTAGTCTTACACCTTGAGTAACTCTTCCTAAAGTATTAATTTGATCTAAGGTCATACGCATTGTTGTTCCGGTGTTAGTCATAATTACTAACTCTTTATTTTCATCTACAACTTTAACAGCGGCAATATTACCATTTTTATCAGTGATATTTAAAGCTTTTACACCTTTACTACCACGGCTTGTTTCTCTAAAATCGCTTACTAAAGTCTTTTTTCCATATCCTTTTTCAGTTACTAACAATATTTTATCATCTTCATTTACTACTTCAGCACATACACATTTACTACCATCTAAATTTATACCTTTAACTCCACTAGCTGTTCTACCCATGGCTCTTATCTTATCTTCTTTAAATTTAACCATTCGTCCGGTTTCACTTCCTAGTAGTATATAGTTACTGCCATTTGTACGTTTTACCGCAAGTAATTCATCATTATCTTTTAAATTTATGCATATTTTTCCAGACGTACGTATGTTTGAAAATTCATCTATTAAAGTCTTTTTTACTAAGCCTTTTTTAGTTACAAACAATAAATATTTGGTATCTTCTTTGGCATTTATACCAAGAATACTACTAATAGTTTCATCTTTTTCAATAGGTAATAAATTTATAATTGGTAAGCCTTTTGATTGACGATTAAATTCTGGAATTTCATAGCCTTTAATCCGATAAACTTTTCCTTTATTTGTAAAGAATAGAACGTGATCATGTGATGAGATATTAATTATTTCTTCTACAAAGTCTTCGTCATTAGTGCTCATACCTTTAATGCCCATTCCACCACGTTTTTGAGCTTTAAATGTATCAGAAGTGGTTCTTTTAATGTAACCTTTATTAGTCATACTTATTAAGACATTTTCTTCAGGTATAAGCGATTCATCTTCAATATATTCTATAGCAGTCATATCAATATCTGTACGACGTTTATCGCCATATTTTTCTTTAATTTCTAATAATTCTTCTTTGATAATATTTAATATTTTTTCTTCAGATGCGAGTATTCCTCTTAATTCATCAATTAATTTTAATAATTCGTTTAATTCTTCTTCTATTTTATCTCTTTCTAAACCTGTTAATCTTCTTAAACGCATTTCAAGTATTGCTTCAGCTTGAACATCACTTAAATTAAAGTTTGTCATTAAGCCAAGTTTTGCTTCTTCATCGGATGCGGAAGCTCTAATTAACTTAATTACGGCATCAATATGATCTAAAGCTATTTTTAAACCTTCTAAAATATGAACTCTTTTTTCAGCTTTATCTAAATCAAATTGTGTTCTTCTAATAATTACTTCTTTTTGATAATCAATATATTTAGAAATAATATCTTTTAAACCTAAAGTTTTTGGAACACCATTATCTAACATTAAGAAAATGATACCAAATGTGGTTTGAAATGCTGTGTGTTTATATAATTTATTTAGAATTACCTGAGCATTAGCATCTTTTTTTAAGGTGATAGTAATTTTGATACCATCTTTTAAATCAGCATGATAATCGGTAATACCTTCTAAAACTTTATTATGTACAAGTTCTGCTACTTTGTTTTTTAGTTCTAGAGTATTTACGCCATAAGGCACTTCATCAACAATGATGTATTGTCTACCATTCTTTTCCTCAATATGAGCACGGCTTCTTATGGTAATGCTTCCGCGTCCAGTTTCATAGGCTTTTTTAATACCACTATTACCTAAAATTAAAGCACCAGTGGGAAAATCAGGACCTTTGATATACTGCATAAGGCCAGCAGTATCAATATCTGGATTATCAATATAAGCAATACATCCATCTATTACTTCACCTAAATTATGAGGTGGGATATTAGTTGCCATACCTACTGCTATACCCATTGTTCCATTTACTAAAATATTAGGAAATCTTGAAGGAAGAACTTCTGGTTCTTTCGTTGTTTCATCATAGTTTGGTAAGAAATTTACTGTATTTTTGTTGATATCTCTTAGTAATTCCATAGATATTTTTGATAGTTTGGCTTCGGTATAACGGTAGGCAGCGGCACCATATCCTTCAATATTACCAAAGTTACCATGACCGTCTACAAGCATATAACGATAGTTAAAATCTTGAGCCATCCGAACCATTGCTTCATAAATACTTGAATCACCATGGGGATGGTATTTACCCATTACATCACCAACAATTGTAGCTGATTTACGATATTGTTTATCGGGAGTTAAGCCATTTTGAAGCATATCATAAAGTATTCTTCGATGAACCGGTTTAAGACCATCTCTTAAATCAGGCAAGGCACGAGATATAATAACACTCATGGAATATTCTAAAAATGAGTCTTTTATTTCGGTAACAATATTATTTTGTTCTAATCTGTCCATATAAACCCTCCTTAATAATCTAGATTTTTAGCATACAATGCATTTTCAGCGATAAATTCACGGCGTGGTTCTACTTCTTCACCCATTAATTTGGAAAATATTTCATCGGCGGCGATAGCATCATCAACGGTTATTTGCCTTAATATGCGTTTATTTATATCCATTGTTGTTTCATTTAATTCTTCAGCATTCATTTCACCTAAACCTTTCATACGAGCTATTTCATATTTAGTGTTTGGTGATAAAGTAGCTAAATAATCATTAAGTTCTTGTTGATTTAAGACGTATTTAATCGTTTTTCCGTGTTTTATGACGAATAATGGTGGTTGAGCAGCATAAACATGGCCAGCCTCCACAATTGGTTTAAAAAAGCGGTAAAATAGCGTTAAAAGTAGTACTCGAATATGTGAACCATCGACATCGGCATCGGTCATAATGATTATTTTGTTATATCTTAGCTTATCTAAATTAAAATCTTCCCCGATGCCTGTTCCAAAGGCAGTGATAATTGTTCGTATTTCTTCATTTGATAAAGCACGATCTAAACGAGCTTTTTCAACATTCAAGATCTTACCACGAAGAGGAAGTATGGCTTGAGTCATGCTGTCTCTTCCTTTGATCGCTGATCCACCGGCTGAATCTCCCTCGACTAAAAAAATTTCACTAACTGAGGCATCCTTGCTTTTGCAGTCAGCTAATTTACCAAAGAAATTAGTTACATCTAAATCTCCTTTGCGACGTGTCATTTCCCGAGCTTTTTTGGCGGCTATACGAGCACGAGAAGCTGTCATACATTTTTCGATAATGGCTTTAGCAACAGCGGGATTTTCCATTAAATAACGGTCAAAGCCTTCACTAAAGATGTCACTAGCTATTTTTCTTACTTCACTATTTCCTAATTTTGTCTTGGTTTGACCTTCGAATTGAGGATCAGGATGTTTACAAGAAATAATCATTGCTAAACCTTCTCGACAGTCATCGCCGGTTAGGGAATCTTCGTTGTCTTTTAACATTTTACTTTTTTTAGCATAATTATTAATAATTTTTGTTAAAGCAAATTTTACACCATCTTCATGGGTACCGCCTTCATAAGTATTAATATTATTAGTAAATGAATAAAGACTGGAATTATATGAGTCATTATATTGCATGGCTACTTCAATGCTAATACCATTTTCTTCGCCATCAACATAAATAATATCTTCGTGAAGTGGTTGTTTGTTTTTATTTAACATAGCAACATATTCGATAATTCCTCCATTATAGCAAAATGTTTCCTTTTTTCCATCACCACGTTCATCAATTAACATGATTCGTAAGCCTTTATTTAAAAAAGCTAATTCTCTTAAACGGTTAGACAAAATATCATAGTTGTATTCAGTTGTTTCTTTAAAAATTGTGGGATCAGCTTTAAAAGTTACCGTTGTTCCAGTTCGATCCTGAGCACATTTTTCAGTTACTTTCATCGGTGCTACGGGATGACCGCCATTTTCAAATCTTTGATAATGAACTTCACCTTCACGATAAACTCTTACTTCTAGCCAGCTAGATAAGGCATTAACAACGCTTGCTCCGACACCATGAAGTCCACCACTTACTTTATAGCCGCCTCCACCAAATTTACCACCAGCATGTAAAACGGTAAAAATTGTTTCTATTGTTGAAAGTCCAGTTTTGGCATTAATACCAACTGGCATACCACGTCCATCATCTCTTACAGATACAGAATTATCTTTATGAATAACTACTTCTATATCATCACAGAATCCTGCTAGAGCTTCATCAACTGCATTATCAACAATTTCCCAAACAAGATGATGAAGTCCTTTTTCACTAGTAGATCCAATATACATTCCTGGACGTTTTCTTACGGCTTCTAGACCTTCTAGTACTTGAATATCACTATCTGAATATTCATTTGACATATTTACTCCTCCTTTACAATGCCATCAATTACATGAAATATCTTGGCACTTTCTAAAATTTTTTTATCAACTTTGGTTATTTCAGTAGTCGTAATAAATGTTTGTAAATCTTTGTCTATTATGTTTAAAATATTGTTAATTTTTTCTTCGTCTAACTCACTAAATAAATCATCAAGAATTAAAATTGGTTTTTTCTCTAGTTTAGCCTCAATATTTTTGATCTCAGCTAATTTAAAAGAGATAATGCTATTTTTTTGTTCGCCTACTGAGGAAAACTCTTTAACTATTTCTTTGTCTATTTTAAATTCTAAATCATCATGTTGAATACCGAAAATAGTTTTACCTAAAAATATTTCCCGGGAAATATTCTTGGCAAACATTTTTAGAATTGTTTCTTTTTGTTTACCCATAAATTCGCTTTTGTAGACAACTTTCAATGTTCCTTTGTGAGTTATTTCATAGTAAATATCACTGATATAAGAATTGATATTGTTAATAAATTCCTCTCTTATCAACATTATTTTTAAGCCGATGTCTACTAGTTGTTCAGTTAGAATATTTAAAAATGATAGATCATAGTTATTTTTTTTACTTAAGGCTTTTAAATAAGCATTTCTTTGTTTTAAAACTTTGTTATAAGTGGTTAATAAAACAAGATAATCACTATTTATACCTGATATTTCAATATTTAACATTTTTCTTCTGATGCTAGGCGTGTCTTTAATCATTTTTAAATCATCTGGGTTAAATAAAATTATATTAACTTTGGTAATATAATCACTTACTTTCCCTATTTTGTTATTATCAATTTTAATTCTTTTACCAGCATTACTTATTATGATTTTGTAATTATTTAGAATTTTATCTTTAATTGTTCCTTCAATTTTAGCGATGTTTTTACCTTTTTTAATTACAATGTCATCATTATTAGAGCGAAATGTTTTAGTTAGGCCTAACACGTAAATTGCTTCTACAATATTAGTCTTACCCATGCCATTTTTGCCATAGATTAAATTAACTTTAGGTGAGAATTTCAATTCTAATGATTCATAATTACGAAAATTTAATAATTTTAAACTACTGATTTGCATTTTTTAGCCCCTACTTTGTTGATATTTAAAAATTAATGGTATAATCGTACTCCTATACCTATAAATATTATATCATAAAAAAAGACCTTTTTAAAGGTATTTTTTATGATTTCTGCCTCTTAAAGCTGATTCTAGTCTGGTTGCTCTAAGTACTTGCTTATCGAATTTTTGATAATTAATATTAATTTCTAATTTTTGGTTGTTTTTAAATTCAATAATTGTCTTATTATTGTTTTTAGAGTGATAATTTAATATATTATTTAGAACTACCCAGCAACAGGCTTTGTTATTAGCAGAATGGGTGGGGATTATAATAATATTTTTGGTTTCATCTAACACAATTGGCGGTTTATAAATTGTTCCTATTAAATAACTACTTGCTTTTTGTCTTCCTTCTAAACTTGAGTTATTTAAATAACAATTAATATTGATTATTTGATATGGGCAGTCATTACTTTTAATAGGTTCACTATAATATTCATATATTATACTTCCTTTATTAAATGGTAAAATGGCTAATGTTTTTTCTTTTATTATATACGGCATACCTATGCCCCCTTTCATGTAATGTTATATCACATAAAATGGGGTTTTGATGTCGAATGGTGTCAAGACCTAAAATATTAATAGGTCTTAATTGGAAGAATTAGTTGAATTAGTGATTCATCAGTTAAAGATTTGATAATTAAAGGTTTTACATCACCATTTAGTAATAATAAAATTTCATCTTCTTGTAATGTTTTTATGGCTTCTAACATATATTTAGAAGAAAAAGATATTTCTAGATGCTCTAAGTTGTTTGTCTCAACTTTTAATTGTTCTTCTACTTTACCAATTTCTGAGGCATATGAATTAATTATCATTTTAGTGTTATCTAGAGTCATTTTGACAATATTTTTGTCTTTTCCTTGAGTAAGCAAGGCTGCTCGATCTATCGCATCATTAAATTCTTTTTTATTTACTTTAATTATATAAGAGAATTCACTTGGAATTAAATTTGAAGTATTAGGATAATTTCCACTTAGAAGATTAGTTTGAAAATTTATGTTTTTATATTTAAATAAAACTTTATTGTTGAAAATGTGCATTTCTAAAGGGTTATCATCAGTTATGATACGTTCTAATTCCATAATATTTTTACCAGGTATAACAATTTCAACATCTTTTTCAACTGGAGCATTTAACTTAATATTTTTTTTCGCTAAACGATATGAATCAGTTGCCACTGTTTCTAAAACATCTTTAGTAAATTTAAAATTGACACCTGTTAAAATTGGTCTTAATTCTTGATTTGAAATAGCGAAAACGGTTTGATTAATAATTGTTTTAAATTCTTCACCATTTATGATGATAGGATCTTTATTTTCTTCTAATCTTACATCAGGATAGTCGTTTATATCTAGGCAATTTAAGTTATATTGGTTATTTTCAGTATATATTTTAATTTTTAGACCATCAATAACTTCAAAATTAATTAAATCACTTGGCATTTTTCTTACTATGTCTAATATATATTTACTTTGAATAATTATTCCACCTAAACTACTTACTTGTTTAATGTCTTTAGATTCTATTAATACTTTGATAGTTAATTCTGAATCACTTGCAGTTAAGTATAAACCATTATTGGTTAATTCAAATTTTATGCCATTTAAGACTGGTATGACATTTTTGGTTGATATGGCTCTTGTTACATTACTTAATCCTTCTAAGATTACACTTTTTTCAATTGTAAATTTCATATACATTCCTTCTTTCTAAATTATATTATTATTTATTATAGTGTTAATAATGTTTGTAACTTTGTTTTTTTACCTTTTTAAAAGGTTTGGTAATATTTTTTAGTGTTAATAACTAATTAATTGTTAACAATATTATAACAAATTATTTACAATTTGGCTTTTATTTCTTTAATAGTTTGCTCTAGTTCACGGTTTGTTACTAATTCTTTTTCGATTTTATCACAAGCAAATATTACGGTTGAATGATCTCTACCTCCAAATTCTAGACCAATACGGGGAAATGTTTCATCTGTTTCGATTCGACATAAGTACATGGCTAATTGTCGGGGATGAGCTACTTTATTACTTCTTTTTTTACCTTTTAAATCATCAACTGTTATATTGAAGTGATCAGCGACGGCTTTTTGGATTTTTGTTATATTATTGTTAGAATAAATATTTTTATTAACAAAATCTTTTAGAGCTTCACAAGTGAATTCTAAATCAATTGTTTTCGGGACAATCATAGCGGTATAGGCCATAAGTCTATTTACGGCTCCTTCTAAGAATCTAACATCATTTTGACAAGCATTAGCAATGTATTCAATACTTTCTTCTTTTATTAAGTTAGCAATACTTGTATTTTCAATTTTTTTCCTGATAATTCGACATCTTAAGTCAAAATCAGGAGGATAAATATCGACTGGTAGGCCCCACATAAATCTTGAACGTAGCCTCTCTTCAAGGATTTTTAAATCTTCGGGTGAACGATCACTACTTATAATTATTTGTTTGTTGGATTGATGTAAGTAATTAAAGGTGTTAAAGAATTCTTGTTGAGTTTTTTCAGCCCCTACTAAGTATTGAATATCATCAATAATTAATACATCAACATTTCGATATTTATTTTTAAAATCATTAGCATATTCTACGGTGTTTTTAGCATTGTCAGGATTAGCTATATTGGTATATTCAGTCATAAATTCATCACAGGTACAATAAAGTACTTTTCGATTAGAGTTTTCCGTTATAAAGTTTCCTATAGCATGCATTAAATGAGTTTTGCCAAGGCCACTTTTGCCATAGATAAATAAAGGATTATGGATGCGCCCTGGTGCTTCGGCAACAGCCATCGCTGCTACTTTGGCAAGTCTATTAGTATCTCCAACTACGAAGTTATCAAAGTTAAGATTAGGATTTAAATTAGTTTGAAAATTATTGTTAGTAGGGCTTTCGTTATTAACAACTAAAGCTGGTGTTTCATCAATATCACTTTCTAAAACAAAATCAATGTCATAATTTATATTTGTTATATCTGATAAGGTTTTTTCAATTAAAGTATAGTAATTATCTCCTAACATTTTTTTGTGGATTTCCATAGGAACTTTAAATGTTACTTTATTGTTTGTTAAAACAATTATTTTTAGATCATTGAACCAGGCATGGAATGATGCTGGATTTATTTCCTTATATATACTATCTAAAAACTTTTTTAATAATTCTTCTTTTCCCAACTTAAACCTCACCCCACAGTCTGGACTCTTTATGTATTAATTGTATCGCATTTTTGAATTAATTTAAAGTGTAAAATTTATAATTTTTTTTATTAACACGTTATCAACAACGATTAACTATTATAATACCTTATATTTTGGTATTTATCAACATAATCAACAAATTTTTTTATTTTTTTGTAACTATTAACATAAGATATTTTTTTTGGTGATTGTTAGTAGTGTTGATAACTTTTAGTTTTGATACACAAGATACGGTTGATACGAGTGTTTTATGATTTTTAATAAATGTTGATAACTATGAGTTTATTAACATTTTAAGGAAAATTTAGTGTGGATAAATTAATAGTTTGGGTATTAGAAATTTAAATTGTTGTTTATAAAAAGTGGATAAAGTTTTAAAAAACTTGACTTAAAAGAAATATAATATTATAATTAAACCACTGAGTTTTAAGGAGGTGCGGATAAATGAAGAGTACATTTCAACCAAATAAACGTAAAAAAGCTAAAAAGCATGGATTTTTTGCTAGAAAAGAAACTAATATTTTAAAAAACAGACGTAAAAAAGGTCGTAAAGTTTTATCTAAGTAACCACTTTTTGTAGTGGTATTTTTTTTCTTATTTTTAATTTGGAGTGATACAGATGAAAAAATTTGAAGTTGTTAAAAAGACGGAAGAATTTAATGATATAATTAAGACAGGTAGGTATATTAGAAATCTTTTTTATAACATATATTATAAAGATGGTGATAATGATTATCCAAAGTTTGGATTAGCTGTTAGTAAAAAAATAGGAATAGCTGTAAAAAGAAATAAGATTAAAAGACAACTTCGAACTTTAATTGATAAACATAAAAATATGTTTTCAAAACACTATAATTATATTATAATGGTAAGAGGTGGAATAAGAGATTTAACTTATCAAGAAATGGAGATACAATTGGTTCAGTTGTTAGAGAAAGGAAAGTTTCATGAAAAAAATTAAAATTGGAGTATTAGTATTACTGGTAGCTATGCTTACGGCTTGTGGTAATAGTAACTATATTGTAGATGATGAAGGTACAGTTGTAGAATATGAAGCAACAGGACAAATTTTACAAAAAGATATTTTATGTAAGCCGGAAGATAAAGATTTAGATGAATTATATCAGAAATATGGAGATCAAACGAAGATTTCATATGAAGATTTACCTCTTTGTAGTGAGTTTAGTTTATCTAGTAATAAAGCAGATGGTATTTGGGAAGGTATATTTGTTAAGCCTCTTGCTTTTCTAATTATGAAGCTTGGTTATCTTATCAATAGTTTTGGTCTTTCAGTTATTTTAATTGGTCTTGCTATTCGTTTAATATTAATGCCTATATCTCGTAAGACGATGAGACAATCAAGTAATATGAAGAAAGCTCAACCAGAAATAGCTAGAATAGAAAAGAAATATGCTGGTAAAAATGATAATGAGTCAATGCTTCAAAAATCACAAGAAATGATGATGGTTTATAAAAAGTATAATATTAGTCCTTTTGGTAGTTGCCTACTTGCGTTTATTCAACTTCCTCTATTCTTTGCTTTTTTACAAGCGATTAATAGAACACCAGCTATATTTGAAGATACTTTTTTAGGTCTTACATTGGGTCAAACACCAATGAAAGGATTGTTTGAATATCATCAATGGGCTTATCTTATAATTATTGCGTTAATTATTTTAACAACGTATTTGTCATTTAGAAATTCTATGTCTACTACGCAAACGGGTAATCAAGATATGGAACGACAAATGCAGTTTATTTTTAAATTTATGATTATTATGATTTCGGTTGCATCTTTATATTTATCAACGGCTATAGCGTTATATTGGATTGCAACAAATGGATTTGTAGTTCTTCAAAATTTTATTTTCAAGAAAATTGATCAAAGGAATGAAACAAAGGATCGGATAATTGTTCCTGTTAAAAATAAAAAGAAAGATAAAAGAGAAGGTAAGAAAAAGAAAGGAAAATAATCATGAATGTAGTAAAAGATAGTGCTAAAACAAAGGAAGAAGCTTTAGATTTGGTTTTAAAAAAATTAAATGCTAGAGAAGAGGAAGTTAGTTATTCTTTTAAGGAAGTTAAAGGTGGTCTTTTTAAAGGAGTTACTTTTGAGTGTAGTGGTTTTTTAAAGACAGATATTGTAATTGAACTTCAAGAATATTTAAAAGGTATAATAACAGGTATGGGTTTAGAAGTATCTTTTGAAGTTAATACAAAAGATGATGTAACAACAATTAAGATGTATACTTCAAATAATCCAATAGTTATTGGACATAATGGTCAAAATTTGGAAGCTTTAACGACTATTGCTCGTCAATTTATTAAGAATATTACTTCTAATGGTCCGAAAATACTTCTAGATGTTGAAGACTATAAGGATAGACAAGTAAAAAGATTAGAGCGACTTGCTAAAAATTTAGCTCGTGATGTTGTAAGAACAAAAGTAGATGCAGAAATGGATAATATGAATTCTTATGAAAGAAGAATTGTTCATAATGTTTTAACTGATTTTAAAGGAGTTAAAACAGAAAGTGTTGGAGAAGAACCTAATAGACATGTTGTTATAAAATATGATTTATAAGTGCCTTATGGTACTTTTTTAATAACTTAATTGTATGTTTGTCATAAAATATTTTAGAGGAGGATATTTTATGGCTAAAAAGGTTGTTATTGATCCTGGTCATGGTGGTGAAGATCCTGGAGCAAGTGCTAATGGAATTGTTGAGAAAGACTATACTTTGTTAATTAGTAAGTATATGGCTGATCGGCTAACAGAACTAGGAATAGATAATGCTTTAACAAGAGATAGTGATGTTACTCTTGATTCTACAACTAGACCAAAGACTGCTCAAAGTTTATTTGGTACAGGTAATGATGTTATTTTAGTTTCTAATCATATTAATGCTGGTGGTGGAGATGGAGCAGAAATTATATATGCTTTAAGAAATAGCGATAATTTATCTAGTAAAATAGCTAGTGAATTTATTAAGTCTGGTCAAAATGTAAGAAAATATTATCAAAGAAGACTTCCAAGTAATTCTAGTAAAGATTATTATTATATGCTTCGAGAAACTCCTAATAATGAATCAATTATTGTTGAGTATGGCTTTCTTGATTCAACTGGTGATGATGTAAGTCAAATAAAAAATAACTGGCAGAATTTGGCTGAAGCAGTTGTTAGGGCTTTAGCAGATTATATAGGTGTTGCTTATATTCCACCTGAAGGACTAGAAGAAATTGATGATAATATTTATATTGTAAAAAAGGGCGATACATTATATGGTATAGCTAATAAATATGGAATTAGTGTAGATGAATTAAAAGCTATAAATAATTTAACAAGTAATGATTTAAGTGTTGGACAAGTTTTAAAAATACCAGAAATTATTGAGGATGATGTACTAAATGAAAATATTTATATTGTTAAATCCGGCGATACATTATATTCAATTGCTAATAAATATGGTATGAGTGTTCAAGAACTTAAAGATTTAAATAAACTAACTAATAATACTTTGTCTATTGGACAACAATTAGTTGTTAGTGAAGCAAATGCTGGAACTCTTGATACATATACTGTTAAAGCTGGAGATACTTTGTATTCTATTGCTAATAAGTATGGTTTAACTGTAAATGAATTAAAACAACTTAATAATTTAACAAGTGATATTTTATCTATTGGACAAGTATTAAATATAAGTAATAGTAATACTTCTTTACCATCTAATACTTATATTGTTAAAAGTGGTGACTCTTTATATAGTATTGCTAAAAAGTATGGTATTACAGTAGATGCTTTAAAGAGTGCTAATGGAAAAACTTCTAATTTACTATCTATTGGAGAAATATTAGTTATACCACCAACAACAACTACTACTAGAACTTATACAGTTAAAGCTGGTGATAGTTTGTGGAAGATTGCCACTAATTATGGAGTTAGTGTAAATGCTTTAAAACAAGCAAATGGTCTTTCAAGTGATTTGCTTTCTATTGGACAAGTTCTTGTAATTCCTTAATTCAAGAAGTAATTTTTTAAAAAATTAATATTAAATATGTAAGTGTTATCTGCTTCGTGGATAACGCTTTTTTAACAATCATTTTTGTATTAAAAATGATTGTTAAAAAAATATAGATATGCTACAATTAATTTGTAGAGCATTGGGGTGCGATCTAATGCCTACTTCTGTTGGACATTAGCCGTATCACTATGACTAATGTTTTTTTATACGGTAATATTACTACTAGCCGAAACTCCATAGAGAGCTTCTTTCTGACTCACCAAAACCCCAAGGAGTAAAGGAGGTAAGAAATAGCCAATTATATAAGTTAAAGCATTAGCCCCAATGCTCAAGTTATTATTATGAAGTATTGTACAAATTTCGATGCATTTTGACATCCATGTCGAAAATAAAAAAATACCTATTTATTCAGGTATTTTGGACTATCAATTTTACCTAAAAGATAATCAGCAGATATGTTATATTTCTTGCAAATATCATAAAGGAATGGAGTAGCAATGATATTTATTTTTCTTTCATATTTAGAAATAGTGGAATTATCTATTTTTAATATATTTCCTAAATCTTGTTGCTTTAAATTATGTTTTTTTCTTAATTCTTTTAATCTATTACTAAATAAATTTTTATTAATGTTTTTTCTTGATTTATTATATTTTTTAACTTCTGTTAATTTAAAAATATAATCCAATCAGACATTGAAATAATTACAAAATTTATTTAAGTGTTTAATGTGAATGATACTATTTTGTAGTTCATATTCTTTATAGGTGCTTCTATTTATTTTAAGTATGTTTGCTATGTCATGTTGGGTTAATAATTCATAAGTTCTTAATAATTTCATTCTTTCTTTATAATTCATGGATATTCACTATAATTATTCTCTCATTTAATAATCTTATTTTTAAAAAACTGGCTAAAATAATCCAAAAAAAGTTGACTATATATATTATATA
>CALVHJ010000019.1 GCA_944327425.1 uncultured Bacilli bacterium | reverse complement strand
ACAAAGAAATCATCATTAAATCCATAATAGTCTTTTTTATCCTGCTCATAGAGCATTTTAAGGTCATTTAACAAGACTTTAGTGATAGGAACTATTCTTCTACTATCTCTTGTCTTAGTATCCGAAAATTCGAACTTAACACGGTTATTCCTCTGCGTTATTTGCTTATTAACAGATAATACTTTTTTATCAAAATAAATATCTTTCCAAGTAAGGCCTTTTAATTCTCCTTTACGTAATCCACAATAATATAGTA
Source organism: uncultured Bacilli bacterium (assembly GCA_944327425.1). Lineage (GTDB taxonomy): Bacteria > Bacillota_I > Bacilli_A > RF39 > UBA660 > Caccenecus. The sequence continues at coordinate 16,296 of CALVHJ010000019.1, read as the reverse complement.
TTTCAAATACACATTTCCATCTTAGATCTTCTTCATAAGAAATAAACTTTTTGAACTCATCATAAGTATAATAAGCCATTTCTTTTCTACGTTCATTAGGATCTTGGAATTTTGTCATTTTATTATATACTGCTTGAAAGTTTAAGTTATGCCATTTAACACCAAAATTTAAAATAGATTTAAGAAATTTATAAATATCATTTTTATATCTAAGAGATATATTAAGTTTATTTATTTCTCGTTTCCATTGTTCAAATTGCATAATATTAAAATCTTTCACTTTAACAGGAAAGAAGCATTCTATAAACTTTTCCTTATTATCATAACCATACTTAGTAGTATCTTTCATTATTTCGTCGTTATGCATTCTAAACTCATCATATAGATCTTTGAATGTCATATTGTTATCTTTTACTTTATCAGTAGAGGTAACTAAAAACATTCTTTCTGCATCAGATGCTTCTTTTTTTGTTAGATATCTTTTAGATCTATATTGCTTAGTGGCACCAAATGCATCTTTATAGCTAAACTTAAAATACCAAGCTCTACCATTTTTAGTAGGCTTAGGATCTTTGTAAACTGCCATTATTTCACCAACTTTCTTGTAGAAATCCCTAATTGGTGATATAATTAAATACGAGAAATCTCCAAAATTATATTTATTATAATTATTAAAGTTTACCAGACTTTTTAATTAGGGATTTTTCACTTTGATCACTGTTCCAGCAGTGGTCTTTTTTTTAATCATAATATCTTTTAACTTGAACTACAGGCCCTAAAATTCTTAAAGATTCAAATTCCAGAGTTCCTTTTAGATAAGTTTTAGGCTTGAATTCGCCGTTAAGGTTTAATGGCATGACCATTATCCCATCATTTATATTAATTAACTTTCTTATTGTTGCATAGTCATTATCTTTTTCTAATACACAATATAAACCATCTTTACCTCTTTTATTATCCTCTCTTATAATTAAGCAATCATTTTTATGAAATTCAGGATCCATGGAATTATCAGGCATAATTATCCCAAAATAACTTTGCTTATTTTTAATCCATTCTGGAGGTATTAATTCTTCACCAACTTTAAAAGCCTGTGTTTTATCACACCAAACAGCATCTAAAAACACTTTAGAATAAACATCAACAATAACAGTGTCATCATCTAATGAGTCATCTTCAGTTTCAATTATTTCCTCAAGTAAATCGGATTTTTTGATACCAAAGTAGTCAGCAATCATATTTATTTTTTCTACTCTCGGAAATATTCTTCCAGTACACCAATCTGTTAGAGTAGTGTAAGGAACGTTTAAACCTTTGGCAAGTTCTTTTCTAGATACCCTGCGATCCTTCATGATCGTATTAAGGTTATGTATAAATACATCTTTGCTATCCATATTGTACCTCCTCTAATATAAGTATAGCTTATTTTACAAAAACATACAAGTAAAATTATGAAAATTTCGTAATTTCTATTTACAATTAAAAATTTTTGTAATATTATTAAAATAGGAAGGAGGTCAAAATAAGTGCAGGCTACGTTAAGAGCAATTCGTGTGCACTTAGGTATAAGCGTTGATGAAGCAGCTAGAAGAATTGGAATACCAAAGAATAGATTAATAGCAATTGAAAAACATAGAACATGTCCTTCATGGCAATTAATTAAAAGATTTATGAGAGTATATGATATACCTTCGGTTGATAATTTATTGGTATCTAATAGAAAAAATGAAATCAAATTGTATTATAAATATCCACACGATGCAATTATTAAATGTAGTAGTAAAGAAGTAAATGAAGTATGTAGTAAATAGAATTTTATATCATGCAGTATCGATATATTTTTTTATAATTTTATGTTACGAAAATATCGTAATTAAAGAGTCTGGTAAACTTTAATGAAATAATAAAAAGGAGATTGAAAAAATGAAAAGTAAAACAATATTATCGGCAGATGAAATGCTAGAAATATTAAATAGTCAGTGGGCTACTGTACAAGATATAATGAAAATAGGTGCTGTGGGAAGAAATAAAGCAAGAGATATTAAAAATAAAATATCAGAAGAAATTATATCAAGTGGATTTAAACTACCTAATAACTTAGTACCAATGGAGAAAGTAATTGATTATTTTAAAATCAATGTAGATTTTTTAGTATCAATTAACAATTCTAAACATGGGAATTTATAATAAAGAAAAATATTATTACTTTATGCTTAAATCAAACTTTTTTGATAATGATGTATTAAAATATTTACAAAATCAACCTAATGGATATGAAAAAATAATTCTATATTTTAAACTAATATTTAAAACAATAAATAAAGATGGTTACTTAATAAAAAAAGTAGGATCTAAAAGAATTCCATATTCTATAAAGGAATTAGCAGTTGAAACTAATCATTCAGAAAAACTAATAAATGATGCTATTGATTATTTTTTAGACACAGGAATGATGGAAAAGAGAGAAAATAAATATTATATAGAAGATGCATTAGTACTTACTAATCAAACAACAGTAGGTGCTATGAATATGAGAGAATATAGAATTAAGAATCCTGACAAAAGTAAGCCAAAATGTAAGAAAAAATGTAAGCCAAATAGTAAGGTATATATAGATAATAAAAATAATAAACATAATTTAGAAATTATAACTAATAAAAAAGAAATAGAAATAAATAAAAAAGAGTATCAAGAGATAATAGATTACTTAAACTATAAAACTAATTCTAATTTTATATTAATAGATGAATATAAAAAATTAATAGCCAATATATTAAAGAAATATACAATTAATGATATTAAAACAGTTATAGATAAGAAAACAAGTGAGTGGATTAATAATCCTAAAATGAAACCATACCTTACACCTGAAACATTATTCGGATCTAAATTTGAAAGATATTTACATCAACAAGCAAAAGCTAAAACAATCCAAGATATATCTTTAGAAGATATTAGAAGAGCTAAAGAAATGAGAGATAAGCAAAATGGATAAATTAGATTTTGTAGAAGGAATCAAAATACTATCATCTTGTTATCAAAAAATAATTAGTAATGATGATATTTCAATATGGTATGAAATGTTACAAGATATAGAATCAGAAGTATTTAAAAAAACAATTATAGAACTTTGCAAAGAAAGAACTTATATGCCAACTATACACGATATCTTAGATAAAACTAAAACAGTTAAAAACAATTGTTATTTATCCATTTTGGAACAAATGAAAAAAGATGGATACTTCAAATTAGGAGTAGTACCATTATCACCAGAACAAGAAGAAAGAAACTATGATAAATCTATTAGATGGATAGAAAGAGGAATCATACCAAGATTTTTATTAGAAGATATGCAAAAGTATATTAATCGTGGTAAAAAATTAAATAGTAAAAAGCATTATCAAATAGAAAACAATAGGTAGTCCCCCCCCCAGGGTATATGAATAAAAAAATAAAAAATATCACGACCGACAGCCCACCTATATTCACACAAATATATTTTTTCCGTGAGTTTTTTGGAAAACAAAAAGAGTATTGGAACAAAAACTAATACTCAATTTTTTTAAGATCTAATGGATCTTCACTAATGATTTCTAAAGAATACTTTATTCTTAATAGTTTGATTATCTCAGCTTTTACCTTATCATAATCTTCATCATCACAAATATTAAAAGTATCTTTAGCAGAATTATAATGTTGATAAAAAGTTGCTTCCCACATAGCATTCCTACTATAAGAACTGGCAATATAAAATGCAATTACCTCAGGCATAACATAAGTGATAATATACTCATGATAATTATCATAAAAAGGATTTATAACTTTCTCTAATTCTTCATCAGAAATATCCTCATCAGTGCATTTTCTAATCATACAATTCCTCCAATTCCTTGTATTAATCACTTAAAAATTGATTTTTTGCAACAATTTATGTCAATTTATTTTAAAATTTGACAAATTATGTTATACTTATTATGGTAAGGAAAGTAAGGAGAAATGATATGAAAGAAAATAATGAATTGTTAGCTTCAGCAAAGTTAACCTCAAAAGGACAAATTACTATTCCGAAGATTGTTCGAGAAACATTAAATATTGAAGAAGGAGATTCTGTTATCTTTTATTTAGATGAAAAAAAGAATATAAAGATTTCAAACAGAAAGGATTGCAAAGTCACTCCAGACAGTGATAAAGAACAAGTGTTAGTAAAGAGAGGTAATAAGTAATGAGTAATATAACAAAAATAGTAAGTGAAAAAGCTTCGTTAATATGGAGCATAGCAGATAAATTGGTAGGTGTATATAAACCGCACGAATATGGGGATGTTATTCTTCCTTTAACAGTATTAAAAAGGTTTGATTCTGTTTTATCTGATACAAAAGATAAAGTTTTAGAAATGGCAAAAAAATATCCTGAAACATTTGCAAAAAGAGATTTTATCCTTAAAGAAACCGCAGGCCAAAAATTTTATAATACTTCAAAGTATGATTTTAAAAAGTTGTTAGACGATCCAGATAATATTGAAGAAAACTTCTATAATTATATAAATGGGTATTCAGATGAAGTTAAAGATATTATTAAAAATTTTGATTTAAATAAGCAAATTGAAAAAATGGCTGGGAATGGCATTTTATATCAAGTAATAGATACATTTAATTCCGAAAAAGCAAATTTACATCCAAGTTATGTTTCAAATATTGAAATGGGATATATCTTTGAAGAAATAATAAGAAGATTTAATGAACTTTCAAATGAAGAAGCAGGGCAACACTATACACCAAGGGAAGTTATTGAATTAATGGTTAATCTAATATTTGAAGATGAAGAGGATTTAGCAGATTCTTCAAAGATAAAAACAGTATATGATGGAGCCTGTGGAACGGGTGGAATGCTTACTGCTAGTATGGAATATGCCAAAAAATTAAATTCATCATCAAGAATGTTATGCTATGGACAAGAATTAAACGCTCAAACATATGCTATTTGTAAAGCTGATATGTTAATTAAAGGAGAAGATTCCAATAATATAAGACATGGAAATACCTTATCTGGAGATTTATTTCCTGGTGAAACTTTTGATTATATTATAATGAATCCACCATTTGGAATTGAATGGAAAAATGAAAAGGCTGCAGTGTTGAAAGAAGCCGAAAAGGGTAGTGATGGAAGATTTCCAGCAGGAACACCAGCTATATCTGATAGTCAATTATTGTTCTTACAAAATGCAGTATCTAAAATGAAACCAGCAGGTTCTAAAATTGCAATAGTTCATAATGGATCAGCATTATTTAAAGGAGATGCTGGATCAGGTGAATCTGAAATAAGAAGATATGTTATAGAAAATGATTTGTTAGATTGTATTATTCAATTACCAAATGATATGTTTTATAACACAGGAATAGCAACTTATATTTGGATTCTATCAAATAAAAAACCAGGCCATAGAGTTGGTAAAGTACAATTGATAAATGCATCAGAGTTTTATAATAAAATGAGAAAAAATTTAGGAAGTAAAAGAAATGAATTATCAAAAGAACATATTGATAATATAACTAAAATATATGGTGACTTTGTTGAAAATGAATATTCAAAGATATTTGAAAACGAATATTTTGGATACAGAAAAGTAACAGTTTTACAACCAGAATTAAATGAAGATGGAACACCAAGAAAAAATAAAAAAGGAGAATATATTCCTAACAAAGAATTAACAGATACCGAAAATATTCCACTTCAAGAAACAATTGAAGATTACATGAATAGAGAAGTAATTCCATTTGCAAAATATGCATATATTGATGAATCTAAAACCAAGATAGGATATGAAATATCTTTTACTAAATATTTTTATAAATATCAAGAACCACGAAAAACAGAAGATATAATGAATGAAATTCTTGAACTTGATAAAAAACTTGACGGAGTTTTAAAGGAGTTACAAGAAAATGAGTAGAGTTTTAGTAGATAGCGGTATTAAATGGATTGGTTCATTGCCTAATACATGGGGTATTACAACTGTTAATAAGATTTTTTATCGAAGAAAAGAAGTCAATGATGTAGAAAATCCAACAGTTTTATCATTAGCTAGGGATGGAGTAAAAATAAGAGATATTTCCACTAATGAGGGACAATTGGCAGAAAGTTATGATAATTATCACAAAGTGTATAAAGATGATTTGATGATTAATCCAATGGATTTAATAAGCGGAGCTAATTGTAGTTTGTCAGAAGTTGAAGGAGTAATAAGCCCAGCATACATTAATTTAGCGAAAAAAGAAAATATATTTCCTAAATATTATGATTATTTTTTTAAATATCAGTATTGGGTAAATGCGATGTTTATACATGGAAAAGGAGTATCTTTTAATAATCGTTGGACCATGAATTGGGAAACAATGTCAAGTTATAAACTGCCTTTTCCAAAATTTGAAGAGCAGAAAAAGATTGCAAATTATTTAGATTATCAATGCAAAAAAATAGATGAAATAATTGTATCTAATAATCGTCAAATACAATTATTAAATGAGTATAAAAAATCAATTATTTCTTCAACAGTACTTAGAGGATTAAATAAAATAAAATTTTATGATATTCATGATAGTTGGATTAATAAAATTCCTGAAGGATGGGATCTTACAAATATTAAATCTATGTTTAACTTTAGGAAAGGATTGTCAATTACAAAAGATAATTTGACCGAAAGTGGAATTAAAGTTATAAGTTATGGGCAAATACATTCAAAGATTAATACTGGAACATCATTATCTAATGAATTATATAGATACGTTTCAGATAGTTATTTGAATCAAACTAATTCACTCGTTGAATATGGAGATTTTATTTTTGCAGATACTTCTGAAGATTTAGATGGTTGTGGTAATAGTGTTTTTATAGATAATAATGATAAAATATTTGCTGGTTATCATACAATAATACTTCACAACAACTCTAATAAAAAAAGTAAATATTTTGCATATTTATTTATGACTGATGAATGGAGAAGTCAAATTAGGAAAAATGTTTTTGGTGTTAAGCTATATAGTATTACGCAAAAAATATTAAAAGGAACAAGCATTTTGATTCCACCACAAAAAGAGCAAAATGAAATTGTAGAATTTTTGGACAAACAGTGCACAGGATTAGACGAAGTAATTAAATATAGAAAACAGATAATAGAAAAATTAGAAGAATATAAAAAATCACTTATTTATGAATGTGTTACAGGAAAAAGAGAGGTGTAGTATGGAAACTCAAGAAAAGAATTTTGAAGAATCAATTGAAAAATATTTAGTTACTAAGGGTGGATATCATATTAGTGATGGATTAGGATATGATAGATTAAAAGGATATAATCCTAAAGTATTAATTGATTTTATTGCATCTACTCAAAATAAAAAATGGATGAAATTAATGTCTATCCACGGTGAATATACAAAGGATTATTTTTTTAAAAAGGTTGAAGAACAAATAAAGGAACATGGTTTACTTGCTACTTTAAGAGATAAAATTAAACTTGATGGTATGGAATTTAGATTGGTGTTTTTTAAACCTGAAACATCAATGAATCCAGAATTAGAAGAATTATATGATGGCAATATATTAGAATGTGTAAGACAATTACATTATTCCATGGAAAATGAAAATAGTGTTGATATAACTTTATTTGTTAATGGATTTCCAATTGTAATAATGGAATTAAAAAATCAATATACAGGACAAGATATTAATAATTCAATTCATCAATTTAAATTTGATAGAGACCCAGAAGAACCAATATTTAGATTTAATGAGAGAAGCTTAGTATATTTTGGTGTTGATTTGTTTGAATGTGTAATGACTACTAAACTTGCAAAAGGCGGTACATATTTCTTGCCATTTAATCAGGGATCTAATGGTGCTGGAAATGTTGGTGGTGCAGGCAATCCAAATAATCAAGATGGATTTGGAACTGCATATTTATGGGAGAATGTTTTATGTAAAGATTCTTTATTGGAAATTTTACAAAAATATATGCATTTAGATTATGAACCAACAAAATCATGGCGAACAGGAAAAATGATATTTCCAAGATATCATCAATTAGATGCAGTAACAAAACTTGTGGCAGATGCTAAAGAAAATGGTAGTGGAAAGAATTATTTAATACAGCATAGTGCAGGATCAGGAAAATCAAATTCAATAGCATGGCTTGCATATAGACTATCTTCATTACATGATAATAATGATAATAAAGTGTTTGATTCAGTTATAGTTGTTACAGATAGAAAAGTGTTAGATAGTCAATTACAAAACACAATCTATCAATTTGACCATGTGCCAGGAACAGTAGTTAAAATAGATAAAGGAAAGACATCAAAAGATTTATTAGAGGCAATTAATGATGGTAAAAAAATAATAATTACTACATTACAAAAGTTTCCAAGAATATATACAGAAATAAATAGTGTAGATAAAAAATTTGCAGTTATAGTTGATGAAGCACATTCTTCTCAAACTGGAGCAAGTGCTTCTAAATTAAAAGAAGGATTAGGAAATATTGAAGAAGTATTAGAAGAATACGCAAGAAGCGAATTGGCTGAAGAAAACAATAGAATAGAAGATGATGATCTTTTAATGAATGAGTTGGCTTCTCATGGAGATCATTCTAATATGTCATTCTTTGCTTTTACTGCAACACCAAAAGATAAGACATTACAAATATTTGGAACTAAATATCCAGATGGTAGTTATAGACCATATCATGTATATTCAATGCAACAAGCAATTGAAGAAGGATTTATTCTTGATGTATTAAAAAATTATATGACATATGATATGTATTATAAAATTGTTAAAAGTGCGGCAGAGGATCCAGAAGTTAAAACTTCAAAAGGTATGAAAGCTATTGCAAGATATGAATCACTCCATCCACATAATTTAAGTCAAAAAGCTGCAATAATGATAGAACATTTCTTGGATACAACAAGATATAAAATTGGTGGAAAAGCTAAAGCCATGGTAGTTACATCATCTAGATTACATGCTGTAAGATATTTAAAAGAATTTAGAAAATATATTAAAGATCATAACATAACAGATGTTGATGTTTTAGTAGCTTTCTCAGGTGATTTAAATGATGACGGAGAAATAGTAAGTGAAGAAAAATTAAATATTGATTATAAAGGAAATAATGAACATATTAAAGAAAATCAATTACCCAAGAGATTTAATGAATCATATAATGTATTAATTGTTGCAGAAAAATATCAAACAGGTTTTGACGAACCTTTATTACATACAATGTTTGTTGATAAGCCTTTATACGGTGTAAAAGCAGTTCAAACTCTTTCAAGATTAAATAGAACATGTCCAGGTAAGACTGATACATTTGTGCTTGACTTTGTTAATACTGCTGATGAGATTAGAGATTCATTCCAACCATATTATCAAGCTACTAATTTAACAGAAGGTGTGGATCCAAATAATGTTTATGCAATCTATAAAAGAGTAGAAGCATATAGATTATTCTCTGAGGATGAAGCTCTTGAATTTGCTAAGGTATACTACAGTGGTAAAGAAGATATGTCTAAACTTAATTTCTATTTATATCCTGCAAGAAAGAAATATATGGATATGAAAAAAGAGGATCAAAGAGAGTTTAAGTCTATTCTTCAAGCATTTATTAGAAGTTATGGATTTGTAGTTCAAGTGGCTAGAATGATGGATAAAGATATTCAAAGTAAGTATATTTTCTGTAAATATCTAAATAAAACATTACCTAAAGAACATGAAACAGTAATTGATTTAGACGATAAAATTGAACTTGAATATTATAGATTAGAAAAGAAATTTGAGGGATCTATTGAATTAACTTCTGAAGAAGGAGAACTTAATCCACCAAAGGGTATGATAGGCAAGAAAGAAGAAGATAAAGAACCATTAAGCATTCTTGTTGATAAAATAAATCAAAGATACAAAACTAATTTTACTAATATGGATAAAGTTATGGAACAAATTACACAAGATTTCTTGGATGATGAAGAAATGGTAAATCTTGCTAAGCATAACGATCCGGAGTCATTTAGAAAAGTGTATAATGATGAATTCCAAAGAAAAGCATTTAAGAGATATCAACAAAATACTGATATGTTTGAAAAGATGATGTCAGAACCAGGATATATGGAAGACTTTATGACAAGTATGTTTAAATTTATTTATGATAAATTAAAGAATAAAGGAGAAAAAGATGATTAGACATGTAGAACAAAAATCAGTTTCTCAAGTATTACCTGATGATAAAATAATTTATAAAATTCCAAAATATCAAAGAAAGTATACTTGGGGACAAAATGAATGGGACTTACTATTCAATGATGTTATTGAAAATGATGAGGGATACTTCTTAGGATCAACAATTTGTGTTGCTTTACCAGGTAGTGCTTTTGGAGCCACTTATCTTGAAGTTATAGATGGACAACAAAGAATGACATCTTTATCTATTCTTTTATCTGTATTATATACAAAACTATTAAAACATAAAGATGAATTAGATATAGATAGTATGACTGATTTAAATAATATTAAAAGGCAATTGGCATATAAGCAAGATGATAAATATGTTCCAAGATTACAGTTGCAAATACAAGATAATAATCAAGCTGATTACAATTTCTTATTATATGAATCTGGTATTATAGAAAATGCTGAATTTCCACTTTATGCAGGTAACAGAAAAATATATAAAGCAGCACGATATTTTGATAAACTAATAACGAACTTTTTACAATCTGACGATCCAGAAAATGTATATCGTGGATTAAAAGCAGATAGTGAAATAAAAACTTTATTAAATTTGGTTAGAAGATTTAACAGTGCAATTTTAGTTGTCATTGAGGTGGATAATCACAAAGACGCATATATGCTATTTGAGTCATTAAATAATCGTGGTGTTCCTTTAACTGCTATAGATTTAATTAAAAACCTACTTATTTCAACTTCAGAAAGAGATGGTAAGTCGGATGAATGTTATGACCGTTGGACTAAAATTCAAAAGAACCTAGGAGAAGAATATTCTGTACAAGAAAGATTTTTTAGACAATATTATAATGCTTTTATAGAGGAGTTAAACAAACCTTTTGTTACTCCAGAGAGCACGAAAAAATATCCATTAGCATATTTAGCAACAAAAACTACATTAATGGATATATATGAACAATTAATAAAAAAAGATTATAATAAATTTATTGATGATATAGAACACGCATCAGATAATTACGCAATCATAATTAATAACTCTGATAAGAAAACATATTATGCTGATGAGCTATTAAATCTTGAAAGAGTTCAGGGAGCTCCTGGATATCTATTACTTCTATATTTAGAAAACAATAAGGATATACTAAATATTAAAGATGATGATATGAAAGATATTATTAAATTATTAGTATCATTCTTTGTTAGAAGAAATATAACAGATATTCCAAATACAAGAAATTTAACAAAAATATTTATGGATATAATCGCATCAATTAAAGAAAATAGAAATGATACAGTTTATAATATATGTAGAAATAAACTAATTTCTGAATCAGCTCCAGATAGCTTATTTGAAGAAAAATTGAGAGGACCATTATATGATTTGAATGATACTGCAACAAGATTTATTTTATGCCATATAGAAGCTCAGCATACTACAAAAGAAATATATACTGATTTATGGTCAAGAGATAATAGTAATAAATATATTTGGACAATTGAACATATATTTCCAGAAGGTCAAAAAATACCAAAAGAGTGGATTGATATGATAGCCGATGGGGACGAAGAACTTGCATATGAATATTTAAATAAATACGTTCACACATTAGGTAATCTAACCATTACAGGGTATAATTCTAATTTGAGTAATTATGATTTTGAAAAGAAAAAATATAGAAAAAATCAAGATGGAAAAGATATAGGGTACACAAATGGATTATATTTAAATAATGATGTAGTTAGTGAAGATAAATGGACTGTTGAGAAAATCAATAATAGAACAGATAAGTTAGTAGCAACTGCTTTAGAATTATTTAAATTATAATTGTATTATAAAAGCCCAGAAAAGTTAATTCTGAGCTTTTTGGCTTGATAAAAAAGTAATTTTTGTTGTAACAATTATAATTCTATGTAAATCATCATCAATATATCCCTTAATACTAATTAAATCGTTTTCTTTAATATAACTATTTAATTCTTTTTGAAACCCTTTTGAAATATTTATTTTGACAATTTGATGATTTTCTAAGCCTTCAACCTTTAAGAGTAATTCTTCGCCTTCAATGCCTTTAAAGCATCCAGAAATAACAACGCTATTAACCATAATCTCCTCCTTTTTAATAATTGTTGTATTAATCACTTAATTATTGAAATTAGTCAAGTAATTTATGGTATAATAATTATTAAATTTTGGAGGCGGTATAATGAGTCGAAGATATAGAAGTAAAAGTTATAATGGAAGAGGATTAGTAAGTATAGCAAGTTATTTGATAAGACAATTCTGTTTTCCTAATCCATTTTCTAATATAGTTAAGGATCCAAATACAGCTACAGTTGTTAACTGGGTATGTGGCGGTGTTTTTATTCCTCTAGCTTATGGTTTGACTCACACATGGTATAAAGGTGGAGCTAAAGCAGTTGGAAGCTTTGGATTTTTTATTAATTATGCAATATTAACAGGTTTATTTTTGTTGATAACTAAATTTATAACTAATCTTTATTTAGTAGTATTTTTATTCATTTTAGGATATGTTATATTGTGCATAGTTGAAAGTAAATTATTTGGAGAAAGACATTCATTTTAAGAGTTAGTAAAATAGGTACTAATTCTTTTTTTAGGTACAATTTAGGTACAAAAATACTAAAAAACCACGGTAAATGCTGGTTTATGCCAATATAAAAAGGCCCGTATTTAAAGGATTTAACATAATTTAGTCTCTTCTAACTGAAGAGAACCGGCCCCCCTGAAGGAGCCTTATGGCTCCATTTTTTTATTTTTTTGAAAGTTCATTAATATCTATTTAAAAGTTCTACCAATAGTAGAGCGTTTATTTAAAAAACTTAAAAAAATTTATTGTATAATGTAAATGTAAGGAGTGTGTATATGGAAAATATTGATTTTGGAAATTACTTATATCGGCTTAGAAAAGATAGTAATTTAACGCAAAGATATGTTGCTTATCAGCTTGATGTTAGTGATAAAGCCGTTAGTAAATGGGAGATGGGAAAATCGAAACCAGATTTGGAAAAGTTAAAAAAGTTATCAGTATTATATGGTGTTTCTTTAGATGAATTGTTAGATATTCAAGAAAAAAAGAGAGATCTTAAAATTAACAAAATTGTTTTAACCGGTGGACCTTGTGCTGGTAAGACTACCGCATTAACTTGGATTAGTAATTATTTTTCTAAAAGAGGATATACTGTATTGTTTGTCCCTGAAACTGCTACTGAATTAATTGCAAATGGCGTTGCTCCTTGGACATGTAAAACAAATTATGAATATCAAACATTCCAAATTAGATTACAAAAAATTAAAGAGCAAATATTTGATGATGCTGCTAAAACAATGAAAAATAATAAAATACTTATCGTTTGTGATCGCGGAGTTTTAGATAATAAAGCATATATGAAAGATGTTGAATTTAAAAGAATTTTAAAGGAATTTGGAACAAACGAAATACAAGAAAGAGATTCTTATGATGCAGCATTTCACCTTGTTAGTGCTGCTAAGGGGAAAGAAGATGTTTATACTTTATCTAATAATGTTGCAAGAACTGAAAATTTAGAAGAAGCAAGAAATTTAGATGATAGAATTATATCAGCTTGGACAGGACATCCACATTTTAGAATAATAGATAATAGTACAGAGTTTGATGAAAAACTAGAAAGATTACTTAAAGAAATAGCATTGTTTTTAGGTGAGCCAGAGCCTTTTGAAATTGAAAGAAAGTTTTTAATATATTATCCAAATATTAAAGAATTAGAAAGTATGCCAAATTGTACTAAAGTTGATATTATTCAAACTTATTTAAAAAGTACAGATGATGTTGAAAAAAGAATTAGAGCTAGAGGTATAGATGGTGATTATTTATATTATTTAACAGAAAAAAGAAAAATTTCAAGTATGAAAAGAATTGAAATAGAAAGAAAACTTACAAAAGATGAATATTTAAAATTATTAATGGAAGCTGATAATAAATTACATCCTATTCATAAAACTAGATATTGTTTATCAGATAATAACCAATATTTTGAAATTGATGTATTTGAGGAATGGAATAATCAGGCAATAATGGAAATTGAGCTTTGTAGTGAAGATGAAATTATAAAAATTCCGGAATTTATAAAAATATATAAAGAAGTTACCGATGATGAAAGTTACAAAAATTATCAAATGTCAAGAGAAATGCCTAAAGAATTAATTAGAAAGAGAGTAAGATAATATTATGAAAACAAGTGAACTGAATAACCTAAGAAGGCTAGTCAATGCTGAAGTCTATAGAAGGGAAAAAATAAGGGAATTATTAGAAAATGAGTCTGTTAAAGAATACTTAAAAATAGCAAATATAAATATAGAAGATTTGGATGCTAATGATTTTTTGGCAATTATTAGTGAAGTTTTATCTTCTTTTTCTATTACAGAAACAAATGGTATTTACGTTTGTACAAATGCTTGGCGTGCAGAGTGTACAGTATGTTATGAAGAAATAACTTTTTATAATCAAAAAGTGGATATTAATTCAAAAGAAGCAGAATATAAAACTTATATTGATATAGAATCTGGAGAATGTATTAGAGCAAGTAAAATGAGAAATAATGTTGAAGAAGATTTAATTTCAACTTTTGAAAGCAAAAATGTGGTATTAAATCCACATAATACCAGTAAAAATAGTAATGGATATGATGAAGTTAGATTAGATTTTTTTGAAACTGCAATAAAAGATAGTCAAGCAAAGGCTAGGAAATTAGTTTTATCAAAATATCCAAAAATATAATTATTGTCAGTGCTTAATAGTAGGAATTATATGGCGATTTTTGTTTTAATAAAAAAATATTTAATATAAATTATTAATAACTAAATAATTTGCATTTATATTCGTTTAATAATTCATTTATTTCAGATAATTTAAAAATTTTGTTAATAAAGCAAAATCTTATTATTAAATCATAATTGTTATTTTTAGGTAATGAATATGAGGCACTATCTAATAATTCAATTAATTCATCTTCACTTAGTTCTAATGCTATTGCTAAAAGAATTATAGTTTCTTTACTTGGATGATAATTTTTATCACTTCTGATTTTAGAAAATAATCTTCTGTCAATATGTACTTTGTTATAAACATCAGAATCCTTTAAATTTCTATCATCTATTAATTTAAATAGTAAGGTTTGAAAATCATTATATTGTTCATAGTCATTTATAAAATCTTGTATATTACTTTCTTTTTTAATAAAATTTCCATTTTTAGGATTCAAATCAAGATTGCTATTTTCAAAAATGAATTCATTAAATGAATATTCATTTACTAAATTATTATTTATATATACTTTTAACATTTGTTTTAAATCTTCCATAATATCTCCTTTTTTATTAATTTAATTTTATAATAATATTCTAACATAATATTATTTAAATGTCGCTTTTTAAGTGACCAATTAAATAAATCTTTATTATAAAATGTTTACAGAAAAGGAGATGTTAGAAATGGCAAAAAAGAAAGAAAAGTTGGATGTAGTTTTTATTCTTGATAAGAGTGGATCAATGTATGGTATGGAAAATGATACTATTGGTGGTTACAATCATTATATTGAAGATTTTAAAAATAAAGATGCTAATATTACAACGGTATTATTTAATAATGAATATGAAATGATTTGTAAAAGACAAAAGGTTAGTGAAGTTAAGGAATTAACTAAAAAGGAATATTTTGTAAATGGTTGTACTGCATTATTAGATACTATAGGTTCTTCAATTAAATTTATGGAAGATGAAAAGGCTGAAAAAGTAATTTTTATTATTACAACAGATGGCTATGAAAATGCTTCACGTAAATTTAATAAAGAACAAATAAAAGAAATGATAAGTGCTCATAAAGAATGGGAATTTATTTATATAGGTGCAGATATTGATTCATATAGTGAAGGAGAAAGTATTGGTATAAAAGCATCAAATATTGCTAATTATCAAAAAGATAAAAAAGGTGTATCTAATATGTTTAAAGCAGCATCTTTAGCTAGTGAGTTATTTTTTGAAAAAGATTGTATTAATCCTACTTGGAA
>CALVHJ010000018.1 GCA_944327425.1 uncultured Bacilli bacterium | reverse complement strand
TGCCTCGTAGCCAAGTGGTAAGGCATCAGACTTTGACTCTGACATTCCGCTGGTTCGAACCCAGCCGAGGCAGCCATACTTGGTTCGCTAGCTCAGTAGGTAGAGCATTTGACTTTTAATCAAAGGGTCGAGGGTTCGAATCCCTCGCGAGCCACCATAAGAGTTTTTTAATTTGAACTGTTGTTTCAGATATTTATAAACAGAACTTGCCAAAAGTTCTTTTTTATGTTATTATGAATATGTCAAGGGAACTTGCATAAAATAAAAAAGGGAATATTCAGTTTCGTCAAGTTGAATGTCTACCCAATAAATTGCCTTATGGCACTTATTCAGCGACACTTATTCAAGCGAATGAGTGTCATTTTTTTATTACTACTATCATAATGATAAGGAGAAATAAAATGATAGCAATGAGCTTAAGAGCTTTTATAATAAAAGTCTTAGTTTTCATCTTTATCAAACCTCCTCTCTATAAAGATTAGAGGTAGACACTCAACAACTGATATTCCCTATAAAAAGTATATCATTGTATGTATTTAAAAACAAGCGAACAACTATATATTTAACAAAAAATATTTTATAGCAAAATTTGTTATATTAATGTTAGAATATTGTTTAAAAATTGTTCGCTATTTGGTTCAGTATCTGACTCTTCAAGCCACCTACACTTTTTTCAAATTTTATAACAATATATCTACTCTATTCCATCAAATAAGTTTTTTATACTTATATTTAAAGCTTCTGATATAATAGCTAGTGTATCTAATCTAGGACATCTTACTATTGCTAGACTTTCAAGATCACGTATATATTGGTATGTAAATCCTGTTTTTTCAGCTAGTTCTTGTTGAGTTAGATTAGCTTTAATACGATATTTTTTTATATTTTTTCTAACTATAGTATAATAATAATTGTTATCTTTGTTTTTCATGAATAATCACCTATATTTATTTTCGCAGAAAAAATATAAAAAATACGTCTTTTATTGAACGACAATTGGTGTTATAATTTTATTAGGTGTAAATATGAAAAATAAGAATAAAAACAGAAATGTTATTTTTTTAGACAAAGATCAGGAATTAAAAATAGTATTGTCTACTATACCTCATGCTTATGTTTATATTAAAAATGAAAACGGAGTTTTAAAAATTACTGATAGTTGTTCTTTTAAAAAAAATATGAAAAAAGATGGTTAAATATTTTAAATACCATCTTTTTATATTTTAAATATTTTTCTTTTTTTCTTAGTATATATAATGATTATAGCTGTTAAAATAATACAAACAGTTATAAAAGAATATTTAATTATATTACCAGTTGCAGGATTAACTACTTCTACTATTTCTACTATTACTTCATTACTAGGAATATCTTCATCATTATGAAGAATGGCTATATTAGGTATTTTGCCATTACCAACATCTTCTTTTACGCGTACTTTTACTTTAAAAGTTATGCTGCTATTACTAGCTAAATCAAAATTCCAAGTTATAGTATTATCTTTTATGGTACCATCACTTTCAACAATTATTAATCTTTCATCAAAAGTATCAGTAACACTAATATTATTAGCATTAATATCACTAGTATTTTTTATAGTAATAGTGTATTCATACTCTCCACCTTTAGTTACTTCTTGCTTATTACTTTCTTTGGTAATTGTAAGAGTAGGTTTTCCTACATCTACCTTTACTTCATCTTCTTTATCAGGTTTATCTGGTTCACGAACTAATACCTCATTTAAAACGCTATCTTTAGTGATATCATCTTTTACTTTGGCAATGATATTTAAGCTAACAGTTGATCCAGCATTAATACTGGCAATATTCCAAGTTATAGTATGTGATTCATTATCAACAAGGCCATTATCACTATCTATTATTTCTAAATATTCATCAAAAGTATCAATTACTACAATATTTTGAGCTTCAGCTTCGCCATTATTAGATATGGTTATTGTGTAGGTAAATTCTTCTCCTTTAGAAACATTAGTCTTACTAGCAACTTTTTTAACAATTAAATTTGAATCTATTACAATTACATCAGCACTACTTTCTAATTCTTTATCATCATAAGTTAAAGTAACTTTATTAGTAATAATATCATTTTCCGAAACATTATCTTTTACCGTGGCATAAACTATAATTTCTATTGTTTCATCGGGGCTAATAGACGGAATAGTTATATCAAAATTACTAAATGTTTCCCCTTCATCGTTGCTACTACTTGTAAAATTCACCTCATAATCAGCATCAATACTAGTAATTGTTATTTCATTTGGTATATAATCATTTAAATAAAGGTTAGTTGCCGTATCGTTGCCTACATTAGAAATAGTAATAGTATAATAAAATGATTCACCTTTTTTAACCTTATTAACACTTGCTTTTTTCTCTAAAATTATATTAGCATCAGTAACAGTTACATCTTCATCATCTTTTAGTTCCTCATCTTCATAAGTAACTATTACTTCGTTAGGAATAACGGTATTAGTAGAAACATTATTATTAACTCTTACTCTTATTTGATAAGTTATGCTCTCCCCGGATGCTATATCGGTAGTCCAAGTTAAAGTTTGGTTAGAAACAGAAGCTCCATCAGCATCAATAACTGTTAAATAAGAAGAAATGGTATCAGTTATAGAAACATTTTCGGCATCGCCATTACCATTATTTCTAACAACTATTTCATAAGTATATTCTTCATTTGGTCTTACAATGTTGGTGCCAGTACTAGTTTGAGCATTTTTAGTTACAGATAAAATTGGTTTGACAACGGTAATAGTTGTATTATCCTCAATATCTGGTTTACCAGGTTCTTTTAAAATAGCAACATTATTTATAGTAGTGTTATCTGTAGTATCATTAGCTCGAACAATTATTTCAAAAGATTTAGTTTCATGAGCTTTTAAGATACCAACATTATAAGTAATTGTTTGACCATTGATATTACTTCCTGGGGCAGATAAGATAGTTAAATTATTATTGATTGTATCTGTTAGAGTTAATTCTTTGGAGTCATAATCACTAGTATTGTTAATAGTTATAGTGTAAGCAAATTCTTCTCCGACATTTACAACTCTTTTACTAGATGTTTTGGTTATTGTAACAGTAGAATCTACTACATTAACTTCTTCTTCAGCACTGACAGGATCTTTTTGCTCTTCTGTGGCAGTAGCAATATTATTAATACTTACACCTGATGGAGTTGTTTCAAGGACTTTAGCTGTTAGTCTAATTGTAGTTGATTCATTAATACCAAGGGTGTTAATTGTATGGGTAAAAGTATTGCCGGTAATACTACCAGTGCTTGCTTGTAATAATTCTAGTCTACTATCTAAAGTGTCTCTTATAGTAATTGCATTGGAAGGAGCATCACCATTGTTAGTAACTTTAATTTCATAAGTAAAAGTCTCGCCTGGTCTTAAAGTTTTAGCACTAGCCGTCTTTTCAATTATAATATGAGAATTAATAACAGGAGTTGTAGTACTATCTTCAACTGGATCTTTATTACTTTCGGTTGCTATAGCTGTATTAACAATGTTATCTTTGGTACTATTATTATTTAGAGTAACATTTAATGTTAATTCATATTCTTCCCCGGCTTCTAAAGGATCAATTTGAAAAGTATAAGTGTTACCACTTTTTTGATATGAAGCACTAGCACTATTAAGAGTTAAATCGCTATCTAGAGTATCAGTTAGAATAATATTATTACTTAGACCAGTTCCATCATTAGTAATAGTAATTGTATATGTAAATGAATCTCCCGGTTTAATTTCTCTTACACTGGCTTCTTTAGTTATATTTATATTGCTATGTAATATATTGACATCAGCATCTTCTCTTAAAACATTGTCCCCTACTTCAACTGTAGCAACGTTAGTAGTAAAAAGATCTATATCATCATTATTTTCTAAAGCTTTTACTAATACATAAAAAGTTAATTCTTCATCTACCCGCATAGATCCTATATTCCAAGTTATTGTTTGATTATTTACGGTGCCACCATCAGCATCAATTATAGTAAATTCTTCGGGAATGGTATCGGTTAGAGTTACATCATCGGTTGGTATTACACTATAATTAGCAACAGTTATTTTATAATAAAATTCTTCATTGCTATTTACTTCATATATTTCTTCATTACTATCCTCAGTTTTAACAGCTGTTTTTTCTAGGTAAAGATCATTTGTGTTTTCTTCACTAGCTTTCATAGGGGCAAAATAAATATGACAAGGATATTCACCAGTATGTTTAAACGTTATGGTAGCATAAACAACTTTACCATCACTACTATCATAAGTATTATTAGAGGTAAAACTAAATTCATAAGTATCGGTATTTAGTTCTTCTTCTACAAAATCATCTTTAACATCAAAAGATATTAAATCATAACCAACAACATCAAGATATCCCTCAACATGATTAACTGTGGAAGAACCAGTAGCAATAAAATATAATTCATAAACAACAATATCTAGGCCATCATCATCTTCATAAGTAGCTACTTGTTCAAAATTATGAGTGACATTGGCACTGGCTTGATTTAAAAAGATATAGCTTAAAACACCAATTAAAGTTAAGGATAATAAAACACCTATTACTATTTTTTTCATAACAACACTCTATTCTATATAAAGATTATACAATATATCCAAAAAAAGAGCAATCAATTTTGCTCAAATATTGCTTTTAAAGTATTAATTATTGCTATTTTGCCATAGTTGTAAGTTACCCCACCTTGAAGATAGGCAATAAAAGGTTTTCTTAGCGGTCCATCACAAGATAGTTCAATACTTGATCCTTGAGTAAAAGAACCACTTGCCATAATAATATCATCACTATAACCGGGCATAGGAGCAGGAATGGGTAAAGTATTAGAATCTATGGGGGAATTTTTTTGAATATTTTGGATAAATTTAATTAGTAAATCACGATCATTAAAAGTAATAGCTTCTACTATATCTGAGCGTTTTTCACTATATCTTGGTGATACTAAAAATCCTAAATGTTCTAATAAATATGCTGATAAAACAGCAGTTTTAAGACTGGATGCTACAATGCTAGGAGCAAAATATAATCCTTGTAAAATACTTTTGTTAGCTCCTAAACTTGGGCCAACATCTAATCCTTCTCCCGGTAAATTAAGTCTTTCAGCACAAAGATTAATTAAGTTTTTATCGCCACTTATATAAGCTCCATTACTAGCAATAGATCCTCCTAAATTTTTAATTAAAGAGCCGACGATAATATTTGCTCCTACTTCTAGGGGAGATGTTGCTTCAACCATCTCACAATAACAGTTATCAACCATAATGATAACTTCTTTATCTACTTCTCTAATCTTTTTAATTATTTCAGCGATATCAG
Organism: uncultured Bacilli bacterium; assembly: GCA_944327425.1. GTDB lineage: Bacteria > Bacillota_I > Bacilli_A > RF39 > UBA660 > Caccenecus. The sequence goes on along the minus strand of CALVHJ010000018.1, from coordinate 12,172 downwards.
CGATTAAAATACTTTTTCTAGTACTATATCCCCTACTTCTTTGAATTTCAATTAATTTAATTTTTTGTTCTTTTAATTTTTTAATTATACTTTCTGTTGCAAATTTATCATCTATTAAATCAATTTGTTCATAATTGATACCAAAACTTTTTAGGGAACTAGGATTTTCTTTGATACCTATTACTTCATGTAAGGTATCATATGGAAGTCCGGTTATAGAAAGCAGAGTATCTCCAGGACGTAAAAGGGCAAAAAAAGCTGTTGATAAAGCATGAGAACCACTTATAAATTGATTTCTTACTAAAGCTGATTCGCCTTTTAAAACTCTGGCGAAAACACGTTCAATAGCATCTCTTCCTAAATCGTTATAGCCATAACCAGTAGTCATATTAAAGTGAGATTCATTAATATTTTCTTTATGAAAAGCATCTAAAACAAGATTACTAAAATAATTTTCTATTTCATCAATTCTTTTAAATATTTCCTTACACTTTTCTTCAGCTTCTATTACTAATTTATCTATCATCTTGACTGTTTCCTTTCATTTATCATTTTATAGTTTAAAATATTATAAAAATCATTGATAATTGTTTTGTTAGGATCTATTTTATCCATAATTAATGCTATTTTCGGAAGAATAAGACCGGAAAAATTATTAAATTGTTCAAAAAAACTTCTTAAATTACATATATGATGATATTGCTTTTCAGATAATCTACTTGGTATTAGACATATTACATCGCTATTAAGAATAATAATTAAAGTACAACCGAGATTTAATAAATCATTGATATCTAAAGAAGGATTTAAATTGTTTTCTTTTAAAAATTGTTTTATTAATTTTTTATAGCTGCGAGATTGATTGCAATAAATGGGGATAGCTAATATTTCTTCATTGGGAATAATTATAACTCTTGCTTTTATCATTTTAATCCCCCATCTATTCTAATAGTGGAACCATTGATGTAACTGGCATCATCACTAGCTAAGAAAAAAACAACTTTTGCTATTTCATCAGGTTCGGCAAATCTTTTTAAAAGGATTTTTGCACATTCTTCTTTAATATATTCTTCAGCTAATTCTTGATTCATATCAGTATTGATCCATCCTGGGGCTATAGCATTTACTCTAATATGGGGAGCATATTCTACTGCTAGATTATGAGTTAGAGAAATAAGGCCAGCTTTGGAGGCATCATAATCAAGACTGTAAGGATAATATGTGTCAATACCATTAGTTGAGGCAACATTTATTATACACCCTTTATTCATTATTTTTACCCCATATTTACATACTAAAAAAGGGCCAATTAAATTAGTAGCTAAAATTTCACTAAATGTTAATTGGGTTTTATCTGTGACTAAAGAGTCTTTGGCAATTCCCGCATTATTGATAATAATATCTAAATGTCCTTGTTCTTCTTTGATTTTGTTGATCATTTTTTCTACTTCTAATTCGTTTGATACATCACATTTAAAGGGAATGGCTAATTCATAATTCTTACATAAATTTTCAGCGTTTTTTTTACTAGATTTATAATTTACATAAACAATATCTTTGTTTTCTAAAAAAACTTTAGCAATACTCGCTCCTAGGCCACGTGATGAGCCTGTTACTAAAACTACTCTTGGCATAAATTCACCTACCAAGTTCATTATTATACAACAAAGTATTATTTATTTCTATAGATTTTTTTTCAGAACCAAGATAATATTCTAAAACAGCGGAGGATCTATCAGCTAATTCTAAATAACTTAAGACATGCTCTAAATAATCTTTATCACCATGAGTTTTGCCTATTTCTTCATAATATCTATTAATAATATCTCGAGCTTTTAAAGCATTTTCATCACCTAGATAATCTTCTTTATCAAAGCCATAATAATTGCAAGCAATAGCTAAGGCTGAATCACCTTGATTATAAGAAAATAAACCAGTTATTAAACTATTAAATCTATCAACACATGTTCTTAAATAAGCTATTCCTACTCTAATATTACCTTCGGGAGAATCAAGCATTTCTTTGGTTACTAAGAAAATATCATACTCTTTTGTAAAGCCTGATTCATCATAGATAGGAACAACCATAGTTTGTCCCACAAAATATTCATAAGTTATTTGACAAATATTTTCACAAGTGCCATTTTTTATCTTAGGACGTTCTTGGGTTATTTGGGCACAAACTAAATCATATGGTAAACCATATCTTGTAGCATAATTAGAAATAATATCCCCATAATAATTTTTAGTTTCTTCTAGTTTGCTTATTTCATCTTCATCATCGCTTTTACTTCGGTCAGCAAAAGCTAAATTCAAGGTATTATCAGGGATAATAAAGTTGGTTTCTTCAATTACTATTTCGTTTGTTCCTTTTTTTCTATCATGATCTACGATACTTATATGTTTATTTAATTCTTCAATATTTTTCTTTTTCATTTCTTTTTCATATAGACCAGCTAGAAGAGATGAGGCAATAGTAAAGGTTAGAGCTCCCGCAAGTATTTGCTTTGTTGGAAGACTTTTTCTTTTTTTTCTATTAACTTTAGGAATTTGATGAGGTGGTAATATTTGTTTATAAGCTTTGAGGCTTTGAGTTCTTTTATAATCTCTAATATGACTAGTTATTCTTTGGAAATATTTGTCATAGATATCATTTTGAGGGGATAAAACTTTTATATTTTCTATCATAATAGTAATACCATTACAAAATATTACTTCATTATAATTTTCTTTACTTATAATGTTTTCAATAGGAGATTCTGAACAATTTTTTAAAAGAGTTGTTATATCTTTAGGTTTTAGGGCTATATAGTTTATTTTACCATTTTGATAATTATAGGCATAGTATCTTCTTCCTTTTTGGGTATCAATATAAAAACTATTCACTAGCATCACCTAACTTACTTTCAATTACTTTATCAATCATGTCATATTCACTGCTTGATAAATCATTATTAATTATATATTTATCATCAACTAATTCGTAGGAAGAAGCTAAAAGATCATCATCTATTAAATAAACTATATAGTTTTTACCAAAATTATAATCAAAATGGGTAAATAGAAAAGTAGCTTTAGTGGTTTTACCATCTATATCTTCTAATAATATTTCATTCATATACGCTCACCCTATTATTATTATAAAATATTTTTAGGCTAAGTGCTAGATATAATGCATAAAAGCGTATATAAAAAGTCAACAATTAGCTGACTTTATTTTTTGGTTACAATTAGTTTCATGGCGGTTTTAGCTTCTCCACTAATAACAACATCATTAAAGGCTGGTATTACTACTAAGTTATCGCCACTGGGTGCTACAAAACCTCTTGCTATAGCTATACCTTTTATCGCTTGATTTAGAGAACCGGCACCAATAGTTTGAATTTCAACACTTCCCTTTTCTCTAAATATGTTAGCTATAGCTCCCGCTACTTTACTAGGATTAGATTTGCTAGATACTTTTAATATTTCCATATATTTATTCCTCAACTTTCTAATTAAATATATGAAAAAGACTCACAATTATTCTTCTAAACTAATGTTTTCGTGAGCACCTAAATCATAAACAGTATATCCTAAATCAATTAGAGCTTCGGCAGCAATTTTACTTCTAGCACCACTCCGACAATAAACAAATAAAATAGTGTCTTTAGAAATATCTAGAGTGCTATTTATTTCATCCACTGGTATGTTTATAGCTCTATTTAAATGGCCACTTTCATATTCTTCCGCTGTTCTTACATCGATTATTAAGTAGCTTGCAGATTCATTTATAATTTCTTGAGCCCTAATACTATCTATTTTTTCATAAATAAATGTTTGTTTACTATCTTTACAACTTGTAAGTAATATAGTTAATAGGACAATTATTAAGATTTTCATTCTTTATTCTCCCATCTTGCATATATACCGCAAGGAAGAATAAGCTTTGAATCTTTAACAGGTAAGCCTAGTTCGTCACTGGTAATTGTTCCTTTAAATTTAGAATACACTCTTAAATATAAAAGGTTTTCTAAGACGGTTTTTGATAAGCCAGTGGTGTAAGAATTAATCAAAAATAGCAAAGGCTCATCACTTAAAAGTTCGCTGGTATCTTTAATTAAATCGTCTAAATCAGCTTCGATGTTCCATACTTCATTTTTAGCACCTCGGCCAAATGAAGGAGGATCCATGATAATTATGTCATATTTATTACCTCTTCTAATTTCACGTTTAACAAATTTACGAACATCATCAACTAAGAAGCGAACAGGTTTATCCTCTAAATTATTTAATTTAACATTTTCTTTAGCCCAGTCAATCATACCTTTAGATGAATCAACATGAGTAACACTGGCCCCTACACTTAAGGCGGCGATAGTGGCAGCTCCGGTGTAAGCAAATAAATTTAGGACTTTTACTTCGCGGTTAGCTTTCTTTATTTTTTCTCTAATTATATTCCAGTTATAGGCTTGTTCGGGAAATAAACCAGTGTGTTTGAAACCCATTAGTTTTAAATTAAATTTTAAATCATGATAGGTTATGATCCAAAAAGTTGGAACATTTTTTACGATATTCCATTTGCCACCACCAGTATTACTTCTTTCATATATAGCATGAGCTTGGTGCCAATTACTTGTTTCTTCTTTATGCCATATTACTTGGGGATCAGGACGATTTAAAATTACCCCGGCCCATGATTCTAGTTTTTTGCCATTATTTAAGTCTAATATTTGGTATTCAGAAAAATCATTTATTAATTTCATTTGTTTAACTCCATTAAATAAACAGTGATAGGATCAATAACATCAAGAATACCATTTATTAGAAAGAAGAAACCAATAATTATAGTTTGAACTGATGATTCATAATAAAGATTTATTCCGGTTAGAAGACCAGTGGTTAAAAAGGTAAATAAAATAAATAATCTTAGGCACCACATTTTATTTTTTCGGTCATGATAAAAATCAGCTTTCTTAAGCTTTATTAAACACATTAAACCCATCCATATAAGTAATATCAAAACCATATTCTTAGTAGTTAGATTAACTAGGAAAAGACTTATTAAAACACCTAAAGATATTAAACAAGTATATAAGCTTTCATAATCTTTATATTTTATCGTAAATATAAATTGCGTAATTTTAACTAAAGAATAAAAACCAAAAACCATTTTTAAAATAAATCCTAAATCATTAAACTTAAAAGTTGGTAATAATAATATTACAACGGCTAGTAACATTAAAGATATTCCTGTTACTAAATCAACTAACTCTTTTTTCTTCATAACACACCTCTTCTATTAATTATAGCATATTTTAGAAAAGAAAAATATGGGTAAAAATAGACTTTAAAAAGTACTATCTATTTATTATCCCATTTGTATTTAGTATATCTTCCACCTGATATTTTAATTATTTTTTGCTCTTTTAATAATTTGTTTAATGTTCTTTCAATTGTTGTTTCACTTAAATCAGGACATTTACTAATTAAAAATGATTTATTAAGAGGAATAATGTTATCTTTAAATATGTTTATAATTCTATCATAAGATGTTATCTTTTTATTTTCTAAAATACTAATTTTAGCATCTAAATCTTTATAAGCACTTAATATAATTCCTAAATAATATTCAACAAAATATGAATAGTCATTTTTATTATTATGCCAATTTACTGAACTTTTTTGTAGAGCATCATAATAACTATCTTTTGTATCTTCAATTATTTTTTCAATACTTATATATTTACCTACATAATAATTATTTTTGTAAAGTAATAATAAAGTCAATAATCTACTCATTCTTCCATTGCCATCATTAAAGGGATGAATAGATACAAAATCTAAAATAAATATAGGAATTAATACTAGTAAATCGCAATTTTCAGTAATAACTAATTCATTATAGTTTTTACATAATTCTTCAATGGCTATTGGTGTTTCAATTGGTGATAATGGAGTAAATCTTATTTTCTTTTCACCATTATTATTTTCCTCTATATAATTTTGAACATTTTTAAACTTTCCACCATAACTATAACCAGTATATTTATATAAATCCCTATGCAATTGTAAAATTGTGTTAGAATTAATATCTACATAATTATAATTTTCGTGAATTAAAGATAGGACATCTCTATAGCCTGCTATTTCCTCTTCATTTCTATTCTTTGGTTCTAATTTTTGGTTTATTATTTCATTTATTCTTTTATCGGTAGTAAAAATCCCTTCTATTCTATTAGAGGAAGAGGTACTTTGAACCTTTGCAATATTAAGTAGTGTATCTAAAGTACTTTTTTTACTGTCTAATAAATAAGATTGCTTACCTTTATATTCATGAATCTTATTAATTAAACTAATGATATTGCTATTTCCTATAATTTTATTATATTCTTTTAACAAATCAAATTTTCTCAATTAAATCACCTTTCTTTCAATTGCGTCATTATATCACAAAATGATGCAATTGACAATAGTTTTGATGCAATAAAATAAAAGCGTGATAATTAATCATTCATGTTTTATTTAATCTGTATTTATTACAAATGGGTGAGAAGCAGTACCATTACCACTAGATATGGTAACATCACTACGGAGATTGATGACAGGACGAATGCCACGTGAGTAAGCCACAGTTGTTCCAAAATTAAAAACCCACCCAGATGAACCTGCCCAGAAATTAACAGCAGTTCCACTATTGTAAGCAAGGGACGGAGTCATTGTCCAATACTCTTGTCCTGTACTAAGATAATAATTTTGATTTTCAGATGTTGTAGTTCCACCGGCATAAGCCATTTCATCTGCAGTTATAAGTCCAATTGGAATATTCAAAATGTCATTATTGCTGCAGCCTAAACTTGGATTTTTGTTTGTAACTAATCTCTCATATGCAGCATATCTTATTTCCCTACTTGGTTGTATACTCCAACCAGATCCACTGGACATATTTCTATCACTACAGAATCCAGTATTATTGTCTATATAATTACCATAATTTGTTCCTAAATTGCCACTTTCAGAGCTATTATACCAGTTATTTAGCTCTATTAAAATTGTACTTTCTGTCCCTATTCCATGCTGTGTTCCATCATATGACAAGCCCACATAGTAACTCATATTACTTGAATTGTTGAACGAACTTATTCTTATTTGATCATCTTCTCCACTTCCTGTGGTACTATTCCCGGCATAAATAAGTCTCACTGTTCCATTTCCATTAAATCTTATGATTCTCCAATAAAATCCGCCAAAGTATATCCAGTTGTCGATTGGGTTTCCGGCAAAATAATATACTTCGCCATCATTATCATATTGGCTACTATTAGCTGATTTATATATCACTCCGGTTGTAGTATTAGTTACAGTAGTTGAAAAATCTGTTCTTGTTAAGACGGTAGGATAATATGATAATAATGTATCTTTTATTGATGATGTATATTCATCAAAATATAAATAGCATTTAGTCCCTGATGTAGTCATTGGCGAGACTGTTAGCATTTGGGTTTCTATTTCATAATTTAGTGTAATACTATCATTTCTTTGCCATCTATGCCGCAATAACTCATTTCTTCATTGAAGGCATAGCCACTAGTTGGTATAGTATCTGCTTTGGAATATCCATCGGCACTTGATTCATCTTGTATGTAGACTGCCACTGTGTTTTGAATTTTTTGTTCGCTAACTTCCTTATTTAAAATATCCTTTGTATTTTCTTTACTTATTGTTGTTAATAATATTATTAGTATTATAATACTTGCTACAATTATTTTCTTTATTAATAAATCCTTTGACTTAATCATGCTTCCACCTACTTTAAAGTAAGTTTATCACATAATAATTTGTTAGCCAATGCCGAACATGAACGTTTGTATGTTAAGCGATACTTTACATATTTTTGTGAGCTAATACCTTACAATAATATTAGGTGATTAAAGTGAAGAAAATAGAATTTGATAATAATATTTATGATACGATTCGTAAAAATATTAGAAAATATCGTAAAGAAAGAAATGTAACTAGTGCTGAACTTGCGGAAATGGTTGGATTATCTCATGAATTTATTAGACAAATTCAAAGTGATAAGGCAGCTTATAATTTTTCCGTTGAAACTCTATATAAAATATCTGTAGCTTTAAATGTTAGTTTAGATGATTTAATTAAAAAAGATTAAGAATAGTTTTTGAATAAAAAATAGAAGCATTTTTATATTAACGCCTCTATTTTTTCTTTTGGTAAGTTAGTATACTTCATAATCATAGATATTTCCACGCCATCATCAAGCATGTTTTTAGCTGTTGCTATTTTTTCTTCATCACGGCCTTTATCTTCAGCTTGACTTAATAATATATTTATCTTATCATATTTTTCTAATCTTTCTTCACTGTTTAAGAAATTTTCTACAAATTCTACTGTTTCTTGCATAATTCTATCCCCCTTTGCAATTTTCTTCATTTCATCAACACCCTTTGCATTGATTAGTCTAATCCATCTTACAAATTTTTCTTTGTTAATATCAGTATATCGAAGTTCTTCTAATAAGTCAAGACGTACTAAATACATTTCTAGATACTCATCTTTAATAACACCATAGTTCTTCTTGTTAATAAAGCCATAATCATTTACAAAATCAAAGTTATTGTAATTGTAATTTCCATGCATTAAGTTTATACTAATTACTTTACTAGCAGTTATGTGTTTTTCTGTTTTTTCTAGTTGGTTAGAAAATAGTCTGGTTGCATACCCTAAGCTTTCTTAAAGGCTTCTTCGTCAAACTGATTATACATTTCTAGTCATAAAATGGTTGAATCATCTAGTGTTGCTACAACATCACCAAAAAATAGCTTGCCATTAATATAAGCTGATTTAATTAAATATTCAGGTACAGCTTGTACGTTTACTACTTTCTTTGATATACCCATAAACTCAAAAAAAGAATTAATAAAATCTTTTAAATATTTTTCTTCACTAAATACATATTTGAACGCTAAATCATTTTTCAAAGTAATAATTGACTCGGTTTTCATTTTTTCACCTACCTTCTTTTGAGTCAGGTGTTATTTTAACACAAAGAATATGTATCTTTTGTCGAACGATGTCATGTCACTTGATTTTCCGAATTTTATTGCATTTTCCAAATAAAAAATTAAAAGTCTACTAATTTTTAACTAGCAGACCTATTATCTTCATTATTTATGTTGCACTTTATTTTTATTTCGTTAATTTTCTTGTTAACGAATTTTCTTCTTCTATACCTTCGTCTAAATATAGTACAGTTCCATCTTCTTTAATTATTTTTTTCTGTTTTTCAATGCTAAAAACATCATATGATTCATTGCTAACCATGTCATAAAGGCTGACTTTTCCAAAAATTTCATCTCTTCTGTATTTCATGTCTAAATGCCTTGAAACACTGTATTTTGGATTGCTAAAATAATTTTCATCAAATTGACCCGTCCATTCTTGCCAATTAGCACAAAATCGAATATAGCGCTCCCAATCAAGATTCTCTATAGTACGAGATTTTACTGCTTGAGTGGCACCTAAAATGAATTTTTTTCTAAATAACTCGGCACCGGCATCACGTCCATAGTCGAAGGAAAAAAAGCTATGATCAAGATAAAGGCCACAGCCCCAATGCCCTTCACCATTATATATTTTTAAATCATCATAAATACAATCCATTACTAATTCGCCTTGTTTATTGATACACCCAACCTTACCTCTAAGATTTTCTGAATTGCCTACTATTATTCCCACTTTTGCAAGGCCATTATGAAAGTCCTCAGCATAGTCATATATACAAGGAATAACTTCTTCCCCTGATTTATTTACATAGCCAAATTTCTTACCTCTTGCTACTCTTGCTAAGCCTTCAGAAAATGGACCTGCAGAATCATATTTATATCCAATTACAACATTACCATTTTCATCCACGAAACCATAACCTGGAGAACGATCACCATATGGTGAAAAGTATTTTTTGGATATTGCTAATCCTTCATGAATTTCAAAATCACTAACATCGTAAAAATATTCATTATACTTTTTCTCAAAAGGTGTTAATCCTTCATCTATATCAATATAAGAACGCCAAAATATTATATCAAATACACGTTTAGTTTTTTTTGTTCTTAGCAATGGCATACCTTCAAATCCATACCAATTCCGTTTCCAATGCCTTTTAACATCTCCACTTTCTGAATATACCAATTTACCTAATCTACCATCTTGAAACATATATGTGCTATCTTCAATTTTATCTTTGTCAATATCAAGGGTAAGAAATTCTCTAAACTGTAAATTATTAGCATAATCTTTAATTCTTTGCATATTTTCTGCATATAACTCTGGTATTAGTAACAATTTAGTGGGATCATCGGTTCTAAATGTTTCTAAAGTCTGATACTTTCTTCCATCAACAATGACTTTATATACTACATTTTCATCATTTGGTTTTAAATCTTCTTTTTCACTTTCTAATTGTTTTTCTTCTTCTTCATTTACATCTAAATATAATACTGTTCCATCTTCTTTAGTTACTTTTAGCTGTCTTGCAATATATATTACGCTTAGTATTTCGTGTTTAGCAATATCATAAAGTCTTACGTACTTACTACCAAATTTATATTGTATTGCTTCTCGCATTTCTTGAGTTTTCCATTTAATAGTTTCTTCATCAGCCCATTCTTTACAACTATCAAGCCATTTTTGCTTTTCACTACAATAACGAATAAAATCTGATATATTAATGTTTTTAGGAGTACATCCTTCTATGTACTCTAGCTGGTATATCATATCAGACGTATTACCGGCTCTGTATTGGGCATTATCATATTCATAAATTTCTACATTATTGTAATTCCAAGGAACTAATGTTCTTCCCCATTTATCTATTAAGTTTGCCCTAACTCTACTTCCATAACCATTATCATATCTTGCCACTTTAGCATAACCATTATGAAAGTCCTCTGCGTAATCATATATACAATGAATAACTTCTTCTCCTAATTTATTAATATAGCCGAATTTCTTATCTATTGCTACTCTTGCTAGGCCCTCAGAGAACGGGCCTACTGTATCATATTTGTGTTCAATTACAACATTCCCTTTTTCGTCTATAAAACCATAATATGGTTTAGAATCTGGAGTATATTTCATTTCAGATATTTTTAATCCTTCATGAAACTGAAAATCTTTAACGCATAAATAATCTTGATATTCTCTCTCTCCACGAAGGACTACTTTGTATTCATATATATCCTCATATGTTTCTGGATGATAAACTGGAGGCTTTGGCCTTGGTCGATCCCCAACTGGCCAAAATGGTCCATTTGGGTGAAAAACGCTTCTTGCTTCATTCAGTTTGTTAAAATAATTCCACTCTCCTAAACGTTCTTCATAATCATCAGTAGTGTATGCAGGGTTAACTTTAATACCAACCTTTTCTGCCACTTCTACGTATCGTGGTAGTGGTATCTTTCTAAATCGATCAGAGTAATATCCTTCATTATCACGCCAAGAGTCAATTTTTTTATCTAATTTTCCATTTGTATAAGTATAATCTTTGACTTGAATACTACCTCTTTCTTCCGTTGTATAAAGTTTAAAAAATCTTATGTTTTGATAATAATCTTCCAGTTTTTGTATATTTTCTTCAAGTAATTCTGGTAAGAGTAATGCTTTAGTTGGATCCTCGCTCGTGAATGTTTTATACTCTTTCCAGCCTGTCTCGGCTATAATTTTATACACTACCTTTGTATCATCCATTTTATTTTTCCTCTTTTCTTGAATAAATATTTTATTTTATTTCGTTAAATTTGTCAACAATTAGTCAATAAATCATCTTTAAATTTTTATATATTAAAAAAGTGATGTTACTCACTTTTATTTAAACAAAAAATAGCATATAAGGGAATAGATTTTATTTTCTTTTTAGGGTCATATCCAAATGGTTTTGGACTTATTCGTATTGAGTATTTAGGATTAAACTTTTCAATATAAATATCAAGACTTTTGGATTTAGTGCTATCTCCCGCTTTTACTTCTACAGGGATAATGCCATCTTTAGTATAAAGTAGAAAATCTATTTTAGCCGTATTTTCATTTTTCCAGTAATATAATTCATGGTTATTATTTACTAACTCACATGCTACATAGTTTTCAATTATGACTCCCTTATATAAAGAAATATTAT
>CALVHJ010000017.1 GCA_944327425.1 uncultured Bacilli bacterium | reverse complement strand
AGGCAAAGATGTAACATTTAATGTAACTCTAAGAGAAATTAAAGAAAGAATTGTACCTGAATTAAATGAAGAGTTTTATCAAGATTTAGGTTATGATAATATTAAAACTGAGGAAGAATTTTTAGATGAAGTAAAAAAAGCTTTAATCGAACGTAAAAATGCCGAAATAGAAGATGAATTCATGGAACAAGTTTTAAGTAAAGCTAGTGATAACTTAAAAGTAGAAATTAATCCAGAAATAATTGATGATGAAGTTCATCGGATGATTCATCAATTTGAAGAACAGTTAAGAATGCAAGGCATTAAATTAGCTGATTATATGCAAATAACTGGCATGACTCATGAAAAACTTCATGAACAAATGGAACCAGAAGCTAATAAGAGAGTAAAATATCGTTACTTACTTGAAGCTATCGCTGATGCTGAAAACATTGACTTCATAGAAGAAGAAGTAACTTCTAGGTCAGAAGAAATGGCCGAAAACTATGGTATAACTAAAGAAGAATTATTAAATGCTTATGGTTCTTTAGATATAGTTAAATATGACATGAAAATGCATAAAGCCTTAGAAATATTAAAAGAAAACAATTAAGGAAGTAAAATACTTTCTTTTTTCTTTGGTAATTAGCTACTTCGTGATATAATAAATAATAGGAGTGATTAGATGGCAAGTATAAAATATTTATGTGAAAGATTTATAAACATGGATTATAAAAGTGTGATAGCAAAAATTAATAATATTCATAAAAAAACCGGTAAAAGTAGACTCTTTATATTTAATGATATGCGTAAATGTGCTGTTAAATACGGAGCAGGCCCTTCAGATTATGATTTATTTGAAATGTATAATCTAACAGATGAAGAGAGAGATACTTATATTACTAGAGGCCGCAATAATGATTTAATCAAAAAATATAATGATCCTTCTTATAATCATTTATTTAGAAATAAAGTAGAGTTTAACACTCTTTTTAAAGATTTTATCAAAAGAGATTTTATTGATGTAAATAATAGTTCTAAAGGATCAGTTCTAGCTTTTATGAAGAAGCATCAAAACTTTATGGCTAAACCAGTTATTGGAACTTGTGGCAAAGGCATTGAAAAGATAAACACTAAAGATTATTCTTCTTTAGACGAAATATACACTTATTTAACTAAAGAGGGTATGAACTATGAACTTGAGGAAGTAATAAAGCAAAATAAACTAGTTTCCAATATTTATCCTGATGCCATCAATACCGTTAGAATAGTCACAATTGTTGATGATGATGGCACTACTCATATTATTTGTGCTTATTTTCGGATTGGTAATGGTAAGCATGTTGATAACTTTAACAGTGGGGGTATGGTAGCACCCGTCAATGAAGAAACAGGAGAAGTAATAGATAAAGCCATTGATAAAAACAAAAATCTTTACGAGTATCATCCTAAGACTAAAGCTGTTATTAAAGGTTTTGTTTTCCCCGAATGGTCTAAGGCTCTAAAAATGGTTAAACAAGCATCCAAAATAGTACCCAATATGCGTTATATAGGTTGGGATGTTTGCTTTTCTACTAATGGCCCGATTCTTGTTGAGGGTAATGAATATCCCGGTCATGATATTTATCAATTACCATCCCATACGCCTAATCACATTGGTATATGGCCTAAATTTACTAAAGCCTTTAAAAAATAAAATTTGGTAAATATTGGTGTAATTTTTATGTAAATTATATAGACAAATTAAAAACTTATCATTATAATAATAAGCAATATTTTGATGGGAGAAAGAAGATGGAACAAATACTACCTGTAATGCTTCTTAAAGGGTTAATCTTACTACCTAATCAAGAAGTAAAAATAGAATTAAGCAACAATATTAGTAAAGAAATAACCGCTTTAGCTGTTAAAAAATTTAATAGATATATATTAGTTATTACCCCTAAAAACCAGCTAGAAGAAACACCCGAAGTAGGCGACTTACCATCGGTTGGTGTTGTTGGTAAAATAAAAAGCAAAATAGAACTTCCTAGTGGTAATATTAGAATAACTATTAGAGGTGTTGAAAGAATATCTATAGCTGATTTAAAAAATAATAGTGAAAATAAAGATCTACTAGAGGCTTTAGTTACTAAAATAGAACTGCCCAAATTTGATGAAGTAGAAGAAAAAGCTTTAATAAAAAAGCTAATTGAATTAACTCAAAACTATTTATCCTTATCTACGCATACTTCCAATCACTTTTTAAGTAATATTAAAACATGTGATAATTTATCTATCTTAACTGATTTAATTTGTTCTTTTATGCCTTTTTCATTTACCAAAAAAATAGCTTACGTAGAAGAAATAAATGCTATTTATCGTGCTAAAAGTCTACTTAAAGATATTAAAATCGAAATAGAAGTATTAAAATTAGATCAAAAAATAGAACACGAATTAGAAAATAGTCTTGAAGCTAGTCAAAAGGAATTTATTTTAAAAGAAAAAGTAAAATTAATAGAAGAAGAACTAGGCAAAGATGAAAAAAAGATAAGTAATAATTATTCTGTTAAACTAGAAAAGTTAGAATTACCATCTTTAACTAAAAACAAAATAATTAGTGAAATAAAAAAATTAGATTATACAACCGACATATCTCCCGAAAACGCTATGATAAGAAATTATTTAGAATGGATCTTAAACTTACCATGGCACAAATGTGATGAAGAAAACAAAGATTTAGCCGACATCAAAGCCAAACTTGATGAATCTCACTATGGCTTAGAAGAAATAAAAACACGTATTTTAGAATATGTAGCCTTAAAAAACAATAACGAAGATATCAAAAGTCCAATCATCTGTTTAGTAGGACCTCCGGGAACCGGCAAAACCAGTATCGCTAAAAATATTGCTTATGCTCTTAACCGTAAATTCTACAAAATAAGTGTTGGTGGTTTAAATGACTCATCAGAATTAATGGGACATAGAAGAACATACATGGGATCTAATCCCGGTAAAATTATTCAAGGGCTCCGTAAATGTAACTCTAAAAATCCGGTGTTTTTAATTGATGAAATTGACAAATTAACTATAAATGCTAAAGATGATCCCGCAAGTAGCTTACTAGATATTTTAGATAAAGAACAAAATTCTGAATTTATAGATAATTATATTGAAGAACCCTTTGATTTATCAAAAGTATTTTTCTTACTAACTGCTAACACAACTGAAAGCATACCCGAAGCTCTAAAAGATCGGTTAGAAATCATTAATTTATCCAGCTATGCTACTTATGAAAAAATAAATATAGCTAAAAAATATTTAATACCCAAAATCTTAGAAGAAAATAAAATACCTAATAAAATAATATCTATAAGTGATGAAATATTAGAATATTTAATTACCCATTATACTAAAGAAGCAGGGGTAAGAGAACTTAATCGTGCTTTAGAAAAAATTATTAGAAAATTAGTTGTTTTAGATAAATTTAATGAACGAACTAAAATTAGTAGAGTTAAATTAAAAGAATACTTAGGCATACCTAAATATGAATATTTAGAGAACAAAAAACATGATTTAGTTGGCAAAGTAAATGCTTTGGGCATAACTAGTGGAGGAGGTATGATTATACCTGTTGAGGCTTGCCTTTATGATGGCAAGGGACTTTTTACTATAACTGGTATGCTTGGCAAAGTTATGGAAGAATCAACCAAAGTAGCTTTAAGCTTTATCAAAGCTCATCAAAAAGAATTTGGCTTAAAAGATTTTTATTTTAATATTAAAGATATCCATATTCATTTTTTAGAATCATCATTAAAAAAAGATGGACCTAGTGCGGGTGTTGCTATAACTACTAGCATATTGAGTCTAATCCTAAATAAAAAAGTAAATAATACTATTGCTTTTACCGGTGAAATATCCCTAAATGGTGACATTCTAAAAGTAGGGGGTATTAAAGAAAAAATAATTGGAGCCTATAACAACAATATTACTACAATTTACATACCAGCTTCAAACGAATTTGATTTAGAAGAAATTCCTAGCGAGATAAAAGCTAAATTAAAGATCAAACTAGTAAAAAACTATCAAGAAATATATGCTGACTTATATTCCTAACATACCTTAATTTTTTCGGAAATAAAAGAGCAAGAAATAACGTCGAACTTTGTCGAACGCTTTTTCTTGCTTTTTTAGATTAAGCATATTAAAATAAAAGCGTAGTTCTGAAAAACCTACACTCCTATAAAATATAATTAAAATTAGTTTATTATTTAATTTTCAGAACTACCAATATTAACTGTAAATAGCATATGATACTATTGTTGCAGCTACACTAGCAATCATAGCTATTAGCATACACCAAGCAAATATTTTTCTTGCTCTTTTACTCATATTTAATCACCATTTCTTTTCTAACAATAATTTATCATAAATTTCTGTTTTTTGCAATATAATTTAATGGTGAGGCTATGAAAAATATCAGGACAAGCATCAAAAATAATCAAAAACTATTAAAATGGCTTCTTTTCTTTATCCTATTTGGCATTTTAATAGGCTTTATCTTATACGAAAAAACTGGTGATACCACAACACGCGAATTAAGTAATATAACCGCCTATTTAAAAGATAATCATATTAATTATATTGTCCTACACTTATTTATCTTATCTTTAATTATAATGGGTTCCTTAACTATTATAGGTATTGTTATTATTCCCATCTATTTAGTATTTGAAATATCTTGTATAACTTATAGTATTTTAGCATTTGTAAGTATTTATAACTTTAGTGGTTTTATATATGGCTTTTTATATAACATTATAACCAAATTAGTATTTATAATTCTCTTGCTTTGTCTTTTTAAAAAGTTAATTACAATTATAAAAATATTAATAAATCTTTATTTAAATAAAGAAATTACAGAAGAATATAATATTAAAAATTATTTAAAGAAAATTAGTATATTTATTTTAACGATTTTTTTAAATGATATTTTTATTTACTTATGGGCTAGTAAAATATTATTAAAATTAGCATTTATTTTATAATCTCATAGATTTTTATAAATAAATTTGATACAATTAGAAAGTGGTAGTTATGAAAGTATATTTAATTAGTGGTAATAGTATATTACTTATAAATGAAAAAATAAACGAAATAGTAAAAGATAATAAAAATGTTACTTCTTTTGACATGTCTATTAATACTATAGAGGATGTTTTATTAGAAGCTGGCTATTTTTCTATGTTTGCTGAAGAAAAATTTATCATTATAAGAAATGCTTCTTTTTTTAGCTCTGGTAAATTAAATGACAAAGATATGAATGCTCTTCTAAATTATTTAGCAAACCCCAACGATTTATCCTGTCTAATATTTATTTGTGAAGAAATAGATTCTCGGAAAAAAATAACTAAAATAATTAAAGAAAAATACCAAATAATTTCCATTCCCCCTTTAAAACCTTATGAAATTGAAAATCGCTTGCAAAAATATTTAACGTCTCTAAATTATCAAATAAAACCCGAAACTCTAAAATATATCGTAAATAACTCTTTAAATAACTATGATTTAGCCATGAATGAAATCGAAAAAATAATTCTTTATTATAACAGGCCATGTCTTATCAAAGAAGAAGATGTTCAAAATATAATTGCCAAAAACATAAGTACTAATAACTTTTTATTTGTCGATGCTTTAATTGATAATAACTTAGAAAAAAGTTTAGATCTCTTAAAAGATTTAAAAACAATGAAAACAGAGCCATCAATTATCATTGCTCTAATAGCAAGAGATGTAAGAATTATGTTAAACATCAAAAAATTATTAGAACAGCAAAAAAGAGAATATGAAATAATGAACTATCTAAAATTAACAGACTGGCAATTAGAAAAATATCTCAAAAAAGCTTTTCCTTACAAAATAAAAGAATTAGAAGAGTTATTAATAAAATTAACCGATATAGATCTAAAAATTAAAAGTGGCAAAATAGATAAATACTACTCTTTAGAATTACTAATTTTAGATCTCTGCTCATAATAAAAAATAGGCTATAAATTACAGCCTTTTTTAATTTTATCTTTATTTTTAAAATTCATTTTTGCAACTTCATAAAGTTTATTAAACCCATATTTTTTAACTATTTCTATACCTACCAAATCTACATTTGGACCTGCCCCTTTTAAAACTTTTATTCCCAAATCCTTACTTAGCTTTTCCATTTCTCCTAAAAAAACATAACGAGAAATAATAGAAGCAGCAGCAACTGCTAAGCATTTATCCTCAGCTTTTGTCATAAAAGTAATATCAACCACTTTCTTACTCGCCTGTTTTATATGTTCATAGTATTTAGCTGGATAAACAAATTGATCAACTACAATTTTATCATAAGGATAGTTTTTATCTTTCATACTTACCAGAACTTTATTATGTAATATAGCTTTAATTTTATTCATATTTACATCTTCGCTCCAATTTTTATTATAAGTAGCATTATTTAAAACAAAAGTAGTATAAGGTATTTTCTTAATAATTTGCGGAGCTATTTTCTTAATTTTATCATCAGTAATTTTTTTCGAATCTCTTACCCCTAGGCTAGTTAAGAAATCAATATTTTCTTTTGCTACATAAGTAGCACTAACAACTATTGGCCCAAAAAAATCTCCTGTCCCAACTTCATCAGAACCGATAGTATTTTCATTTAGCAATATCTTTTTTTCTGTTGTATTTTTCTTTTCTGTTCCATCAATATTAATGTGACGACCATTTTTAATCCGCTCTTCTTCAATCCAATAACTAGCTTCTATATCTGCTCCAATTCCTTGAAACATAACTTTACCAGACTCATATAAAGTAATAACACAATCATATTCTTTTACTTGAAAAACAGAGTAAGGTGGTTTTTTATCAAGCATTCGATCTTTATAAAACTCCATCATTAAAGGTTTAATATTATCACTTATTTTAAAAACAATTGTCATTTTTTACACCTCTTGCTATTATAATAACACATATTACTTTATTTTTCAAAAACTTTAGTATATAATTATTATAAGGAGTTGATAAAATGACAATAGTAGATGCTGTTGTAATATTATTTTTGCTTTTAGGAGCAGTTTTAGGTTTTAAGAAAGGAGCAATACGAAGCTTAGTAGGTTTAGTAGGAACTATAGCTATTGTTGTAATAGCATACTATCTAAAAAATCCTGTTGCTAATTTATTATATGACTTTGTTCCTTTCTTTGATTTTAGTGGTAGTTGGCAAGGATTAGTTACTTTAAATATTCTTTTATACGAAAGTATAGCATATGTTTTAGTATTTGTAATATTATATAGTATTCTTTCTTTGATTTTAAAGCTAACCGGTCTTATTGAAAAGCTTTTAACTATGACCATTATTCTTGGCATACCATCAAAAATTATTGGCGCAGTTCTAGGCTTTTTAGAAGCAGTAGTTTTTAGTTTTATTGTTTTATTTGTCCTACTTCAATTTAATGGTAGTCACGAATTTATCAAAGAAAGCACTGTAGCTATGAGTATCATAGATAAAACCCCATTAATAGGCAACATGGTAAATGATACTTATAAAGCTATTATGGATATTAGTGATTTACAAGATAAATATGCTGATAGTGAAAACAAAAATGCTTATAACGCGGAAATTCTTACAATTATGCTTAATTATAATGTCATAACACCAGAAACAACTAAAGAGTTAATTGATAGTGAAAAACTTGATTTTGTCGGTGTTGAAAATGTTTTAAATAGTTATTTGGAGGGTAGAAATGATTAAATATTTAGAAAAAGAAAATTTAGATGATGTTATTAAAGAAGGGGTATGGCTAGTAGATTTTTATGCCGACTGGTGTGGCCCATGTAAAATGCTTAGTCCTGTTTTAGAAACCTTAAATGCCAATATTTTAAAAATAAATGTTGATACTCATGAGAATTTAGCTACTAGCTTTGGTGTTATGAGTATACCTACTATTTGCTTTTTTAAAAATGGTGAGTTAAAAGAAAAAGTAATTGGCTTTCATAATAAAGAAGAATTAGAAAACATTCTAAATAACATATAAAATAAAACTGATGAAAAATCAGTTTTTTAAATTAAATTTAATTTTTTTTAAGATTTAAAGCAATTTTATTTAACACCGTTATTTTAGCATAATATCTACCAATTAAAAATATCACAGATACAATAAATAAAGGTATAGCAATAAGTAAATTACTTATCATACTCTCGTTTGTAATAAAAGAATAAACTACTAAAAAAATACTAAAAATAAAACCAATAAAGCTATATATAAGTAATCTTCTTAATCTATTATCAAAATCACTTTTAGCATAATCATCCTTATATTTCTCTTTTATTTTCTTTTTTTCTTCTTTACTTAAATGATTATAATAATAATCTCGCATTTCTTCACCTCTTTAAAATCATTTTAACATATAATTAAATAAAAGAAAATAATTTACATCAAAGAAATAAATTGATATAATGAAAGAGTGATAAATATGGAAAATAAGAATACCAAAATTAAAACATCAGAATTTGTTTGGTTATTTGTAATAGGTTGTTTAATTGGTTTTGTTTTAGAGACTTTTTGGCATTTTTTTAAAAATGGAGAATGGATTAATAAACAAGGGCTTTTATATGGGCCTTTTAAACCCATCTACGGTTTTGGTTTAATCTTTATTGTTTTAGTAATGAATAATTATCATAATAAAAAGTTTTGGCAAAAATTTATAATTGGTGTTATTCTCGGTAGTGCTTTTGAATACTTTGGTAGTTTATTTCAAGAATATATTTTTGGCACCTCTACTTGGAATTACTCCCATTTTAATCTAAATATAGAAGGCCGTATTTACTTACCATATTGTCTAGCTTGGGGGCTTATAGCCGTCTTTTGTGTAGATTTTTTATATCCCTTATTTAAAAAAATACTAAGAAAAGTAAACAAGCCTTTTTACCATGTTGCAACCGTAATTGTCGCCATATTCATGACTATAAATGTTTCCCTAACAGCCTTAGCCTCAATTCGTTATTCTGATAGAGCTAATAATGAGGCTAGTACAAGTGTTGTTTTTAAAGTGATTGATGAATTATATCCTGATGAATATATGCAAGTAAAATTTCCTAAAATGAAAGTAATAAAAAAGTAAAAGAGTTTTAAATATAGGGGTTTTACTTCGGCAAATCTCTTTTTTGATGAAAAAGTGAAAAAAATATAAAAATTCTCTTGCATATTATAAAAATTATGATATAATTAAATAGCGTTTAATTGATGTCTCCTTAGCTCAGCTGGTAGAGCAACTGACTCTTAATCAGTGGGTCTAGGGTTCGAATCCCTAAGGGGACACCATTAATTATGGCAAAAAATGGGATTGTAGCTCAGCTGGTTAGAGCGCACGCCTGATAAGCGTGAGGTCGGAGGTTCAAGTCCCCCCAGTCCCACCATTTTTTGGCCAGTTGGTGAAGCGGCTTAACACACTGCCCTTTCACGGCAGCATTCACGGGTTCGAATCCCGTACTGGTCACCATAAATTGATTCAGACTCTTAGTATTAAGAGTTTTTTTCTATTAAAAAAGCTTACTTTAAGCGATAAAGTAAGCATAATACTCATCAAAGGTAATATCGTGTTCGTGTAAGTAGGTAGCAACTTCTACTCCAACATATCGATAATGCCATGCTTCTTCGGCAAAACCTGTAATATCTTCAGTATTTTCCTGATATCTTTGAATAAAACCATATTTATAAGCATTTTCTTTTAACCATAAATGAGCAGGGGAGTTTTTAAAATTAGAAGTAGTGGTATATTCTGTACTAAATATATCTAATGCTAAACCAGTTTGATGTTCTGAGTAACCAGCTCTAGCTGCTATACTATCGGCATAAGTAGTACCTCTTGTATCTTTATAATAATCATAAACTTCCTGCTGATTCTGATAATTTCGATAACTAGAATTAATTATTAAATAAATATCATCATTTCGAGCCTGGTTCCACATATCAATAAAAGCATCATAAACTACTTCTCTTATTTGATGACCATCTCCATAATAATACTGATTGCTAATTGTAACTAAATCATCAGGTTCATAATCTTCACCTAAATGATAATATTTATTAACGATCATCAAATAATCTTTACTTATATCAGTATCAATATCATGAGTATAATAATTATAATCAGTATTAGCATTAATTTTTGCCACAACTAATCTAGCACTATCGTTTAAAAATTCATTGTGATAAGCTGTATAACGATTTAAATTATCCTTAATAAAATATTCATCTTGTAATAACTCTAGCAAAAACTCATCTTTACTAGCATTTGCTAACGACCCTATTTCTTCTTCGGAAAAATTTTGTTCTAAAATCTTTATTTCTTCCTTTGTATAACCAGCCTCTAATAATTTATATTCATTTGTTTCTTTATATTTCATATCTTTATAAACTTTAACCCCAATAATACATGACCCAACCAAAATTATTATTATGCCAATTATCAAATAAACACTTTTTTTCAACTTTAATTTCGTTTTTTTCAAAAATATCACCTAATATTATTATAACCGAGTTTTTTTTATTTGACAAATTTATTTTTTCATTGTAATATTTAATTGTAAAGTATTAAGTAAAGGGTGATTATATTGAAAAATAACAAATTAATATTAAGCTATTGCAAAAATTTTGCCAAAATTAATAACACAGACTTTTTAGAAGGAGACACTTTATCAATTCAACTTGTAAAAATATACAAAGACTATATTTTTAAAATAGATATAAACAACGAAGATGAAATTGAAAATGCCATTGAATTAGACAAAATCATGGCTAGATACATAGATGATTATCAATTTCGTAAAACGCTAAAACAAGAGCTGTTAAGAGTAAAAGTAAAAAGCAGCTGTAAAGACATAATTAAAACAATAGTTGAAAATATTATTGAAATATTTAAGAGAGTAGAATTTGAACAAACTAGGAGAATATATATTTCAAAATGGATTTAATAGACACAAACGTGTTTATTTTTCATTTGTATTTTGATATAATAAAATAGTAAGTGAGTGATAACATGAATTTTTTAGATAAATATAATATTCAAATAAAAGATAAAAAATTATTAGCGACAGCTCTAACTCATAGTAGTTATTCAAATGAACATAACACGGATAATTATGAACGTCTAGAATTTTTAGGTGATGCTGTTCTTCAACTTATAACTAGTGAATATTTTTACAAAAAATATGATTATCAAGAAGGAGAGCTCTCAAAAATTAGAGCTAGTTTTGTTTGTGAAGAAGCTCTAGCTCAATATGCCAAAGATGTTGGTATTGATAAACACATTAGAGTTGGCAACGGGCAAAAAGACAATATTAACAACACCATCATTGCTGATACTTTTGAATCTGTTTTAGGAGCTATTTATTTAGATCAAGGTTTTTTGGTAGCTAAAAAATACGCTCTAGAAGTATTAAGCCCTTATGTTTTAGAACATCACGTTTTTTTAGGTGACTATAAATCTAAATTACAAGAGATGGTTCAAACTGGCAAAAAGTCATTAGAATACAAATTAATAAGTGAAACTGGTCCATCTCATGATAAAACATTTGTTTTTGAAGTAGTAATTGATGGCATTGTCTATGGAAGAGGAAAAGGTAAAAGTAAAAAAGAAGCTGAACAAAAAGCAGCTTATAACGCTTTACAAAAAAACACTTTAGTAGGTGATAACGATGTATTTAAAAAGTATTAGGGCTTTTGGTTTTAAATCTTTTGCTGATAAAATAGATTTAGAGATAAAAAAGGGCATAACTGCTATAGTTGGTCCTAATGGTTCGGGTAAAAGTAATATAGTTGATGCTGTTCGTTGGGTTTTAGGTGAACAGTCAGTTAAATCTCTACGGGGAACGGAAGCTATGAGTGACTGCATTTTTTCTGGCTCTGCTACTAGGTCCCCGCAAAACCGTGCTTATGTTGCTTTAGTTTTTGATAATAGTGATCATTATTTAAATAGTGATTTTACGGAAATTGAAGTAAAAAGAGTAATATATAACACTGGTGAAAACGAATATTACCTAAATAATAGTAAGGTTCGCCTAAAAGATATAACCGATCTATTTTTAGATACGGGAGCCGGTAATGACTCTTTTAATATTATCTCCCAAGGAAGTGTATCAGATATTATTATCAGCAAACCTGAGGCTAGACGGACTATTTTTGAAGAAGCAGCGGGTGTTTTAAAATACAAAAAAAGAAAAGAGATAAGTCTTAAAAAACTAGAAAAAACTAAAGAAAATATTGCTCGCATTAAATTAGTAATAGAAGAGTTAGAAAAAAGTGTTAAGCCCTTAAAAAAGCAAAGTGAAGTAGCTAAAAAATTTTTAAATTTAAAAGACGAATTAAAAAATATTGAAATAGCTTTAATAGCTAGTGACATTTCCAGTATCAATAAAGAATACAAAAAGATTAAAACTGAAGTTGAAGTAATTAAAAAAGATTTAGCTAAAATGAGTACTATTGATGCTGAGGATAACTCAAAACTAGAAAAATTAAAACTTAACAGCTTAAAACTTGAAGAAGAAATTACCAAAAAGAACAATGAATTTTTAGATTTAACCGAAAATTTAGCCAGTCTGGAAGCTGAAAAATTAGTAACTATGGAACGTAAAAAGTACAATGCTAATGAAACTAGTATCAAAACCGCTTTAATTAAGTTAAAAGAAGAAGAATTATCTTTAAAAAAAGAACTTGCCACGGAAAAATTAAAACTTGATGACATTATTAATGATATAAAAGAAAAATCTATTGAAAAAGATAAAATTGATAATGACTTAATTATGGAAAAAGTTAAGAGAAATAACTTAACTAATCAAATAAATGATCACGCCAAAGAAATTCTTGTTTTAGAAAATAAAATCGAAATATTAAAAGAAAATATAAACAATAATGCTAAATTACCTAGTGCGGTAAGAAGTGTTTTAAATAATATGCGTCTAAGAGGCGTCCATAATACTATTGGTAATTTAATTGAAACGGAAAATATGTATGAACTAGCCATATCAACATCTCTTGGTTATGCCACCAGTTTTTTAGTTGTTGATGATGAATTATCAAGCAAAGAATGTATAAACTATTTAAAAGATAATCGTTTAGGCAGAGCAACCTTTTTTCCTTTAAATATTATTAAACCAAGAGATGTTAATCCTGATGATTTAATAAAAATAAAAAATATTCCCGGCTTAATAGATATAGCTAGTAACTTAGTGAAGTATGATCCTGAATATGAAAATATAATCAAAAATCAACTTGGTAATGTTATTGTTGTAAGCGATATTGATGCTTTAAACAAAGTTGGTAAAACTCTTAATTATCGTTACAAAGTTGTTTCTTTAGAAGGAGAAGTTTTATATCCAGGAGGTTCCCTAACGGGAGGTATGTCTAAAAATGATATCAACCTTAACGATAAATTAAAATTAAATGAATTAGAAGAAAAATTAGAAATAACTAAAATAGAATTAGAAGGCTTAAACGAAGAATATAAGCGTTTTTTGGAAAACTTTACTAGTCTTGAACAAAAGAATAATGATTTATCTAAAAATCTCATTAATTTAAATGAAATTTTAAATACCCGTACCAACAAAGTACGAACACTAGAAGATAGCTTAGCTAAAAAAACGTTAGAAATTAAAGGAAACGAAGAAATAAGTACCAATAAACTAGATCAAAAATTAGTAAGCATATTAGAAGAAGCCAGTGCTGTTGCCAGCAAAAAAGACATTGTTAATGAAGAACTAAACAAGTTAAAAAAGCAAAAATCCGATTTAGCTTTAACTATAAATGAAATAGAGAATAAAAACCATAAAGCGTCTACAGAATATAATCATCTCCAAAACATGTTAAAAGAAAAAGAAATAGAAATTGGTAAATATGATGTTAAATTAGATACCTTATTAACTAATTTATCCGAAAATTATTCTTTAACTTATGAATATGCTTGTCAAAATTATGAATTAGACTTAAAAGAAGATATTGCTCGTAATAAAGTAGATATTCTAAAAAAGGAAATTAATAGTTTAGGTGAAGTAAATACGGGTGCTATCGCCGAATATGAACGAGTTAATGAACGATACGAATTTTTACTTAAACAAAGTAGTGATTTAGAAGACTCAAGTCTTGAATTAAATAATATAATTACCGAGATGGATAAAATAATGACGGAGAAATTTAAAAATACTTTTGATGCTATAAGTAAAGAATTTAACCATGTCTTTAGAGCCTTATTTAAAGGAGGAAGGGGAACTTTAAGGTTAACAGATCCAAGTGATTTATTAAACACAGGTATTGAAATAGAAGCTGAACCACCCGGAAAAAAATTAAATTCGATAGCTCTTTTATCTGGTGGTGAAAAAACCCTTACTGCTATAGCAGTTTTATTTGCTATCCTAAATGTTAAACCAAGTCCTTTCTGTATTCTTGATGAAGTTGAAGCGGCCCTAGACGAAGCCAATGTCGATACTTTTGGCAAATATTTACAAGAAAGAAAAAATATGAGTCAATTTATTTTAATAACTCATAAGAAAAGAACAATGGAATATGCTGATGTTTTATATGGTATTACGATGCAAGAGTCGGGAGTAAGTAAAATTGTCAGTGTTAATTTAGAAGAGGCGGTTTAAATATATGAACTTTCAATATAATATAGATAAAAGAAAAAAAGAGCTAATGCTCATGAACTTAAGGTTGCAAGGCCTTAAAGAAGAGATAGACAAAAAAGATACTAAGTTTTCTCAAGTAGAAACTTTAGTCCAATGTATCAAACTTGGTTTACTAGCCAATATGAATCTGAGTAATTATGATGGAATAGTAACTTATTGTTTTTCTTATTGTAAAAGTAATGGAATGTATTTATCGGGTGAAGGTAATGAAATGTTTATTAGTGATAATGATACAACCATAGATATTGTAAAAGCTTTACCTAATGACGAATTTACATGGCCTTTATTGATCTCTTTATGTCAGGAAGAGGGAATTTATATAAGTATTAATGAATATGAAAGTCCTAATCCTCGTATAAAAGGACAAGTTATTACAACTGTAATGGCGAGTATAGATTTGACTCAAAATAAAGCAAGATAAAAGAATAGCCAAACATAAAAAGCTATTCTTTTTAAATTTCTCTATACTTATTAGCATCTTTAAAAGGATTTTTAGGATCTATATGATCAATAAATAAAATACCATTTAAATGATCTATTTCATGTTGAAAAGCAATAGCAATATCTTCTCGAACCCGAATTTTAGAGTAGTTACCATCTATATCTTGATATGAAATAGTAACTCTAGCATATCTTGGCACAATTCCTTCTACTTCTCTATTAATACTCAAACATCCTTCACCTTCACCAACATATATCATTTCTTCGCTATGACTAACAATTTTAGGATTAATAATAATATAATCTTTAAAAGAACCATCTTCTAATTCTTCAACAATCACAAATATTCTTTTAGGCTCACCTATTTGAATATAGGCTAGTCCCATACCCGCTCTAAGCTTATATTTTTCCTCATACTCTGGTATTTGACTCATTTTTAAATAAGTGATCATATCTTCAATATTTTTTTTATCAGCTCTGGACAAAGGAAAATTTACTTCTTTACTAACAACTCTTAATTTCTTATTTGCTTCATCTAAAATTTTGATATTTGGTAGTTTCATTTTTTTCCACCCCTTAAGTGGCTTTATTTTATCACAAATTTCGCTTTTTGTAAAATAAAAAAGGAAGAAAACCTCTTCCTAATTATTATTATTGCCCCAGCTCCAGCCAGCCCCAATAATAATTACAAGTAAAATAAATAGGACAATCCATATAGCAGCCCCTATGCCATAGCCACTGGTATAACCAGCATACGTGGTATTACAACAAGGTTGGTATCCACCATAGCCACCACCATAGTAGCCATTATTTCCATAATAATACATATTTATACCTCCTTTATGTATCTATTATAGTTTACTCATTTAGGCACCATTTTGACATTAAAATAAATGAATTTTTAAAATTTCTTTAAAATAAACAATTAATATGATAAACTATATATAGGGTGTTATTAGTGAAGAGACTATTTAGTAAAATGGATATATGGTTATTAATTATCATGATTATATATAGTATTGTGGGTCTTATAATGATATTTTCTTCCTCAAGTGTTTCAACAGTTCTAAGATATAATGTTCCCCAATATCACTTTTTTTTAAGACAAGCAATTTTTTTGGTTGCCAGTTTTATTATTGGTTTTTTAATAGTTATTAGATTTCCTACTAGCAAATACAAGTATATAGCTCCTTTTGCTATTATTGGAATTATCGTCGCTTTACTAGGTTTATTAGTATATGGTAAATTAACGAATAATGCCCGGAGTTGGTATGATTTAGGACCTTTTGCTCTTCAACCCAGTGAGTTTGCTAAATCTATAATAATTGTTTTTTTAGCAGTAGCCTATAGTAGATTAGAAAAAAAGAAAACTAACAACATATATGTATTTTTATTTCCTGTTGCTATATGTCTAATAATCGCTGTTTTAATTGCTATGCAACCAGACTTTGGTACAGCTCTAATTATATGTGGAATTATTTTCTTCGTTTTTATAAGTATTCCCTATGTTAAACAAAATATCGTTAAAGTTTTAAAAATAGGAGCTATATGCTTAGTTATAGCAGCTTTAGCCTTACTTTATAGTGGAGCAGAGATATTTAACTCTCGACAACTTCAAAGATTTGAATTTAGAAACCCTTGTAGTAGATACACTGAAGATACCGGCTATCAAGTATGTAATGGATTTATAGCTATTCATAATGGTGGTCTATTTGGCGTAGGCCTAGGTAACAGTAGTCAAAAGTATTTATATTTACCAGAAAGTCATACTGATTTCATCTTTCCTATTATAGTTGAAGAATTAGGTTTAATAGTAGGCATAGTTTTAATAATTGGCTATATGATTATGTTATGGCGTATTTTAAAAATAGCAAGAGAAGCCGAAAACTTACGTTTAAGTATTTTAGCTTACGGTGTCTTTTTATACTTATTATTTCATATCTTAATTAATTTATTAGGTATTTTAGCTTTAATACCTCTAACTGGGGTTCCACTTCCATTCTTAAGTTATGGCGGATCATTTACTATTAATGTTGTCATTATGTTATTTGTTGTCGAAAGAGTTAATATCGAAAATAAGACTATTAAAACCAAAAGAGAAATGGCAAGTATTACTAATTAAAAAAGAAAGTAGGATTAAAAATGAAACCAAAAACCGAATTAAAATACATAGATATTAAGTATTTACCCCAAACCATGATTTTTACTATTAAATATTTGGATGTGGCCGTAGCTTTAGTTAAAGCCGCTGATTTAAATGATGAAAACCGGCAAAATAATTTAGAACAAATTTTAAAAATATTTCATCAACGTTTAAAACTAGATGGTACTCTTAGTAGTATTGATGTTCCTTTAAGTATAGCTGAAATAAAGCAAAATATTATCCCATTTAACCCTGATTTAAGAATTTATTCTGACATGCCTAAAGAAGAATTAAATGCTTTAAGAAAAGAGACATTAGAATCAATTCTAAGTGCTAAATCACCATCACTATTAAAAACCTTAAATAACCCCAGTTTAACTTTTAAAGAACTAATAAGCAAGCTAATACCAATTAATGATCTTGAATTAAAAGAAATAGCCTTATTATTATTCAAGTTAAATATTGAAGAATACTATGAACTATTATTTCATAATTTAAAAGAAGAAGAAAAAAGCCAATATAATGAAATAAACGATGAATTAATAAAATTGCAATAACAAAAGTCATAAACTTAATTTAGTCTATGACTTTTTTCTTGGGTATGGTTTTCTTTCATCAGTTAATTCAAGAAGATAATCAACACTTGTATTATAAAAAAAGGCTAATTTAATTAAGCTGTCTTTATCAATACTTATCTCATCATTTTCATATCTTGAATAGGTTTGTTGACTTACATTTAGCAACTTAGCTATATCAGCTTGATATAAATCCTTATCTTCTCACATATCTCTTAATCTTTCCATTTTCTTCACCGTTTAAATTTTACTATATTCATAAAAAGAGGATTA
>CALVHJ010000016.1 GCA_944327425.1 uncultured Bacilli bacterium | reverse complement strand
ATCAAGTTTTTAAAGGACAAAATCCTTTATACGTAACGATAGCCTAGTGGATACACCTCTTCCCATCCCGAACAGAGATGTTTATAGGAAAATCACTTAAAAATAGTTATTGTTACTGATACTCAAAATTAGTTAAAATTTTAGTTGTGTTGATAGCTCAGTGGACACACCCAAACCCATCCCGAACTTGGAAGTTAAGCACTGAAACGCCGAAAATAGTATATGCGAAGATAGGAAAATGCAACTATTTTTTTTTGCTTAAAAAAGACTAAACCATTCAAAAATTTAGTCTTTTTATTATGTCATTTTTTGCTAGGTGTCCCACTTTTTTGAACTTTCTCTAAGATTAGCACGAAAAGTAGTTAGGTCATTTGCTAGTGATATTTTTCTTTCTTTGTACATATGCCCATATTCATTTGATGTAGTTCTAATATCTTTATGTCTTAATCTTGCTTTAATATCTTCTAATGTTTTACCCATATAAATTAGTAAAGCAGCATGACTATGTCTTAATTTATGTGGAGTAATGTTTTTGTCAATTCCTGCACGTTTTAGATACTTTTTAAGCATATCTCTAATAGCTTTATCGCCTATTACTTCACATTTACCTCTATTATTAGCAAAAAGATATTTACTAGTAATGTTATGAGCTTTTCTATATTCAAGAAAGGTTTTATATGTTTCAACTGTAATGTCATCGAGAAATAAATCATCCATTGCTTCATCAGTTTTTGCTTTTTGTCTAATTTTACCTTTATAATAGGTTTCAGTAATGTTTAAAGATGTACCTTGTTCTGTAGTAACTATACTATCTGTTGAAAGAGCCAGCATTTCACTAATTCTCAAACCAGTATAAAATAGAAGTTGAATAATGAATAAATCTCTAATATTATCTACAACTGATAACAACTGCATAAACTCTTGATAAGTAAGATATTCTTTTTCTTTTTTTACTTTTTTAATTCCTTTAGCAGTAGCATGTCCACTAGAATGTAAATAATAATATTCTTTTGGAACAAACTTAACAATATTTTCATCAGCAGTTTTGCCTTGCAAGTATCCTAACCATTGTGAATAAATAAATAAATTGTCTTTGAAATTAGGGCTATTAACAAACTTTCTTGAAAAGTAATTACTTCGCACTAACATACAAAAGCCTAGATTTATCATATCTTCATATAACTTACCATCAAAACTTTTAACATCTGAAAAATTATAATAATCAGTATGTTTTAAGGTGGTTTTGGTTACATAATCAAGTATCTCTTTTTGGTAGTCATCACAGATAAATAGTTTAGTTCCTGCTTTTCTATTTGCATGATAGAAAGAAGCTATCCTATCAATATTGGTAGAAGCACACATAATAAAGACATACTTATTATTTTTTATCAAGTCTATTGCTTCCTTTTGTAGTTCAAATTCAGACATAAGAATTTCATCAACTCTTGAAAGGGTAGTATGTTCACAAATGAGAATATCAACATTTCCTACATCTTCAAGTATTTTAGGAATAAGTCGACCAAGAGGACCATGCATTCTAAAATCTCCAGTATGTAAAACTCTTTTACCATCGGCTTCAATAAGAAACATATAACTATCAAAAGCAGAATGGTCTATGCGAATAGGGGTTAATCTCATATCTCCAATTTCAATAGTTTCTTCAGGTTTAAATGTTTTAAAAGTTTTAATTCTGTCAATATGTTCTTGAGTAACTTCTGCAATACTAGGCTCTTTCATTCTCTTTTGGTAGATCGTAAATATTTCTTTGGCTTGTTCTCCAATGTAAATAGGAACTTCTTTCTTAACCTGCATATATTCCCCGATATGGTCTAAATGATAATGAGAAATAAAAACAGCATCGCATTTTTTACTAACCTTAGCAACATTCACTTTTACTTTATTATCACAATTCGGAAGATTAGTTCCAACATCAATAAGTATTCTTGCTTTTTTACTTCTAATTTCAGTTACACATCCCCCAATTTGATTAATACCTCTGTGAATTTTGATTTGCATAAGTATATCCCTTTCTACTTTTGATTTAATAACTCTCTATTACTTGATAAGAATGTTACTTTTTCAGCAACGATTTTGATTAGATTACCTTCTTTACTTTCTAATCTTCCTCTAACTCCGATTAAGCTATTTCTTTTGTAATATTGAAAAACTTTACTTCCAACATAATTTGTTAAATCAATAGGTAAAACATCGGTTTCATAAACACCATCTTGATTTTTAAAATTACGACTAACTTTCAACATAAGCTGATATGTAATTTGTTCATTCACTTCAATTTTTTCAACATCATTATATATTTCGCCAATTAGCATAACATGATTATTCATGATTTCATCTCCATTTCTTTATTAGTTTTTAAATAGGCATAATTTTTTTTATCGTAACAATACTTTGAACATCTTTTCAACACAGTTTTTTTGGTCTTGTTAATCCTTTTTTATTAAAGTAATACCTATTAATTAAATATTTCACATAAGCACTTGTGTACTCTTGATGATATAGATTTTCAATATATCTTTGCACCTCAGGAATAGTTCGGTGTCTCCGAAGTAGCCTTAATTGCTCGGATATATTATTCTTTTGTTCCAAAATGTTTTTAACTACAGGTGGAGTTTTTTCTCTTATATCAGCAAACTCTTTAAAAGTGATTTTATGATTTAAATACTTGGTTAATTTATCAATATAGAATAGTGCTATATGTTTAGTAAATTCAATTTTAAAATCAAAATCTTGTATTTGCTTAGTATATAAAACATAAGAATAATTTTTTTCCTTATTATATACAATAACTTCATCTCCATTTGGTTTAACTTTAAGATTAGTAAAAACAGCCTTTGTCTTATTCTTACTAGTCTTTGCAACTTGAATATTGTTAAAAACTAAGTCTAAAAAATAGTAGACTTCTTTTTCAAAATCTTTCTTCATCTCCAACACCTGCAATTAATATAACATAATATCTTTTATAGGTCATAACACAAAACAAAAACCCATTATCCAGTTCGGACAATGAGTATTTAATCTTTTGGAATTATGGTATTTCTACCTATGTTATTAACATCACTATCTATTTTTTTAAATGGTTTTCTTCGTATCCTTCAGATGTATAATTACTACATTTTAAGTATGCCTTCCCACCAATTTCAACTGCATCTGCTTTAACAATAGAGTAAGCATCGCATATACCATCGTTATAAAGTTTCAATATTGTTTCATCTTTTATATAATTGTTATCAACAAGTACAGATAAACTTATTTCTTCTGTAATAGTGTTTTCCATAAATGAGTAATTATCAAATACATACATAATTGCTGCCTCAGATATACTTCCTTCCAATTCAGTATAATTTAAGTCATTTGGTATTGTTTCTTGTTCAGTAGTTTCTTCTTTCTGTAAATCTTCATCATTACTATTATTAGTGTTTTCATTTACTTGTTCATTAACTTCAGTTTGATTTTCAATATCATTATCAGGTTTCTGTTTATTATCTGCAAATAGAATAAATAAGCTAACAGCAACAATTATAACTATTACAATTATAAAAATTAATATAACCTTTTTATTTTTGACAATGTCTTTAAAATTATTTTTTCTCATTATACTACCACCTGTCACAAGTTAAGTTATATTCATTACATAATTCTTCAGTTAATAGTACAGGTTCTGGTGCATCTCCACAACCTGTATTAAATGGGGTAGAACCTTCAAAAGCAATATTTAAGTTATTTTCCCAAGTTAGTCGTTGATTTAACCATTCTTTACTAAAATCATCATAATCTCCGTATAAATTAAGTCCACTCCAATGGTAGGAAAATTGATGATTATCAGACTCGTACGAAAAATTTTTAACACCTATAGGAAGATTTGATTCCATTTGTTTTAAAATAGTAATTGCATTATTTTCCTTTTCAGTATTAAAACCTAACGTATTACTTATTAAAGTAAAATCATCATCACTTAAATACTCCCATGT
Source organism: uncultured Bacilli bacterium (assembly GCA_944327425.1). Taxonomy (GTDB): domain Bacteria; phylum Bacillota_I; class Bacilli_A; order RF39; family UBA660; genus Caccenecus. Next base: position 14,298 of record CALVHJ010000016.1, on the reverse strand, counting down.
ATTATAATCAGGAATTACATCTGTGATATTTCCATTAACAAAACTTCGATACCCACAAAGCATACCAGCATTAGGCCACTCTTGTACTAAAATATTATCGTTTAGATTAATTCTATTTATTGTTGAAGTAATATTGCTTTTTTTAATTTCTATTTCAAATGTTTCAGGACTAATCTTATAAGTAAAATTAGGATTAGTATTTTCTATTTGTATTTTTAGATTATATGTTCCATATTCAATGTTAGAAAGGTCAACAAACAATTTGTACTTTGATAATTCTTGTATAGTATATTTATCTAATAATGATTTTTCTCCTATTACTTCTATTTTTATTGAAATATTATCTGCTTTTGTAATTGATACATTAGAAGGCCTATTTCTTAATTCAATGAAATATGATGTAGTAGATAAATTTATGGATGTTAATTCTTCATCAGTATTGCTATTTGGCTTATTATCGCTACTATTATTAGTAGTTTGATTATCGTTTGGATTATTATCATTTTCATTATTTGAGGTATTATTAGAATTATCTTTGTCTGTTTCGTTATTATCATCTTTATTACCTTCATTGATATTATCATTTTCTATAATACTTTCATCGATATATTCTTCAAAATTAACATACACAGTATATTCATCTTCATAAGTTGAGTTTTCTTTTAGATAATTCATTAAAGCATCTCTATCTACATTATTACTATCAGTAGTTATTTCTAGGCTTTCAAAACCAATATCATTATCTCTTGCAGTATCACATAATATTAATAAAACATCTTCTACAGTTTTACCAGTAAAATCTAAATCTTTGTAAACATCTTTAGCATCATCATTTATAAGTTCATAATCAATTATATCAGTTGCTATTCCACCACAAACATATTCTTGATTATTTTCATCTTTGCAAATAGTATATTCTTCTTTAAATACTAATTTAACTAGGGGATTAATACTAACATACATTGTATGAGTTTCTTCCATTGCAACTGGTGTGTTTGTATTTGTATTAGTTTCTACATTATTGTTTGGAATTTCATTATTTTCACTTTTGGGCTTTGCAACTAACAATATAATTACTATTGTAATTATCAGTAAAATTGCTATTCCTAGACCAATTAACAACTTCTTGTTTTTCAAAATATTTTTCATAAACTTCTCACTCCTCATAAAACTCTATTAATTATAAATAATAATAACATATAGACTAATATAAAGTCAATATACAAGTGCTAAATATAGAACATATGTAAGATAAATGACATATGTAAAAACTCTGTGTTTTGGTACCTTATATTTATAAGGAGTTGGTATCATTTATGAGTAAGAAAAAAGAATATACTCCATTATCAGAATATGAAATATACTATGTTGATATAAAAACAATAATGGAAGAAAAGGGTATATCACAAAATATTCTATCCAAAATTACTGACTTATCAATAAATACAATTAGAAGTTATTATCACTCTAATATAAAAAGGATAGATTTAGATGTTGTTTCAAGAATTGCTAAGGCTTTAGAATGTGATATAAATGATATTTTAAAAAAGAAGTAAGTGTGATATAATACTCATATATTAAAATACGCAGAATAAAATTTAAAGGTGTCCCATTAGGTGTCCCAAAAACTAAAATAAAGTATAATAATTTGTAATATTTTAAGATATTTTCAATAAATTAAAAACCACTTTAAAACAAGGTAGAATAAGATATAATAATAGTGTAATTCGTCCATCCCGAACAGAGCAGTTAAGCACTAGAACGCCGACGATAGTGATAAGCGAAAATAGGAAGTTGCGTATTTTTTTTTTGCTTTAAATTTTGTTTCTAATAAATAGCACATAAAAACTGATAAGCTATCACTTCTTAGTATGATAATTCATCAGTTTTTATTTTTTGAATCTAGATTTAGAATATAGTGTCTCGAGGCGGAATAGAATCATTGCCATAAGAATCTTTGTCTTGTATTTTTCCATCTTTTCCATGAATAACTAATTCAGACTTTTGATTTTTAGCAATCTCCCTAGCCAGATCTACAGCTTCCTTTTTAGTTGTAGTATGCTTTGTAGCTTTACTATTACCGGCCCCAACTACACTCCAACCACCATTACAAAAAAACAAGAAAACATATAAAAAACTGATATCCAAAATGGATATCAATCTTCCATACCAAACTATTTCATTGTAAATGTTGTTTAACATTTACAGTAAAATTATATAATGCATTTTAACTAAAATCAAGTTTTTTTAACAAAAATATGTTACAATAATTAAATTTTGTAAGTATTTACAGCCAAAATATGACATTTATTTTAATTTTATTATGTTAAAATATTATTAAAGGAGATTTAAAATATAATTAAATATTTTACTTTAGTAAAAAAATGACATTTAACGAAAAAAATAATAGTGGAATAGCAAATGAAATAAATTTTGCAACTAAATTTAATAAAAAGCTCGTAAATGAATTAGATGAAAACTCTCAGGCATTATTATATACATTGTTTGATAACTTAAAACCAACTGACTATATAGAAAGTTGGAAAAGCAAATTTAATGAAAAAGCTGATATTAAAATAAGAATTAATGGTGATATTAAGGGTATCAGCATTAAAATGGGAAATTGTAATTCTGTTCACCAAGAACATATAGATACTTTTTCAAGCTATTTATTAAATATTGGAATAAGTAATTATATAGTGGATAAAATAAAAGCTTATATTAATGGTACAATAAACGGAATTGTTGTAGATGCTAAGACTTATAAAGAAAAGAAAAAGAATGATATAATTGAAATAAAGAATGCTTTAGCCGATTTATATATTAAAATTTGTTTAATAATAAGATTTTTATTTAAAGGGCAAGAAGGTCAAATATATGATGCTGATGCCATAATTCATGGAACACCATCCGATTTTTATTGGGCAACGAAAAGTGAAGTATTAGAGTACTTAATAAGTTATCCAGATGGTATAACAATAAATGTAAAAATAGGGCCGCTATTTATACAATGCCGTAATCGTAATTTAAAAAATAATTTAGACTCAATGTATGCTAAAGATTATATACAAATAAAATGGTATAATTTAAAAAAGGATTTATATTTTATAACTAAAAAAAGAAAAAATACCAAAAATGTACAAAGAAATGACAAAAAGATACAATAATAGTTCTTTTTTTTTAGTATTTGTGGTAAAGTTATAATAGTGATGTATATGAAAAAAATTATTATATTTGGAGGCGGAAGTGGATTATCACAAATGCTAAAGGGACTAAAACTTTTTCCTATAGATATTACAGCGGTAGTATCAGTATCTGATAATGGGGGGTCAACTTTAAGATTAAGAAAAGATTTTAATATTCCCGCGGTCGGCGACATATCAAAAGTACTTATGGCTATGAGTAATACTGATCAAGATATTATCAACCTAATGAATTATCGGTTTAAACAATCGAAAAGTTTAGGCAACCACTCAATCAAAAATTTATTATTAACAGCTCTTTTAGAACAAAAAGGTACTTTTGCTAGTGCAATACCAGTACTTGCCAAATTACTAGATATAGAAGGTCAAGTATTACCTATAACCGAAGATAATGCCGAATTAGTAGGAATAACTTGTGATGATAAAAGAATTTATGGCGAAACAAGTATAACAAAATGCAAAAAAAAGATAAAAAAAATTATTTATGACAAAGAAGTAACAGCTAATCCAGAGGTGCTAAAAGCAATAAAAGAAGCTGATTTAATCATTTTTTCTTCAGGAAGCCTTTTAACGAGTATTATCCCAAATATCATTATAAAAGATGTCGTAAATACAATAAGAAAAAGTAAAGCACCTAAATTATATATTTGTAATTTAGTTACCCAACCAGGCGAAACAGATGATTTTAAGGTAAGTGATCACATTAAAGTGCTAGAAGAGTATTTAGGAGTTGGAACTATAAATATGGTTTTAGCTAACAATGTCGAAATACCATCACAATTAGTTTTAAAATATGCAACTGAAGAACAAAAAGATCCTGTTTTATTAGATGAGCAAAATTTAAAAAAGATGAAAATAAAAGTAATAAAAGACAAAATATATACTATTGAAGAAGGCTTTTTAAGACATGATACTTTAAAAACTGCGTATTTAGTATTTTCAATATTAATGGAGAATGAAAAATGACATATACAACAAGAGTAAAAGAAGAAATATCTAAAACAGAATTAAATGAAAATGAAAAAATATGTGAACTATCAGGCTTTATTCGCTTTGCAGCAAATATAAAAGATAATATTACTATAACCCTAGAAAACGCCAGTGTCACTAGAAGAGTTTACATTAATATAAAAGAATTATTTGGCATATGTCCTAAAATAACCATTAGAAATCAAAGAAGGTTTCGTATAAAACAAATTTATATTTTAGAAATCAAAGAAAAGGTTAGCTACATTTTAAAATTTTTGAATATAATGGAAGGCAACAAAAAAATATTACCAAACGAATATTTTTTAACTAATAAAGAAGAAAAAATTGCATATTTAAAAGGAGTATTTTTAGCAGTTGGCACGATTAATGATCCGGCATCAAGTGGATATCACTTAGAAATTGTAACAGATATGAATAGAGAAGCTGTATTTATAACAAATCTTTTTAAAGATTTAGAAATTAATGCTAAACATTTAAAAAGAAACTCAAAATATATGGTATATATAAAAAATGCCGAAGTTATTGGCGATATTATTAAAATGTTTAATGCTATAAACTCTTACTTTTATTTTGAAGACATAAGAATTTATCGTGATCATAAAAACATGGTTAACCGTCTTAATAATTGCGAAATTGCTAATCAAGAAAAGGCAATTACAACAGGTTTAAAACAATTAGAAGATATTAAATATTTAAAAGAACAAGATTTATATTCACTACTTGATGATTCGACAAAAATAGTCTTAGATTATCGTGAAAAATATCCCGAAAGTTCCCTAAAAGAACTAGCAGACATTATTAGTATGGAAACAGACTATAAAATAGGGAAAAGTGGTGTAAACCATCATTTTATCAAAGTAAAAAAATTAATAAAAAAACACCAAGAAAGAAGATGAACATATGGAAATTGAGCTAATATTAGTTTACAACAAAGAAAATGAAGAATTTTATAAAATAATAGATAGTAAGACAAAAAAGCAAGTAGGAATTATTTTTTCTGTTTTAAATCATATAGCTTATGAAATATATCCAGAATATCGCCGAAATGGTTTAGCTACTAAAGCTTTAAAAAAACTAATAAGAAAAATTGAAAATCCTTTATTAGAAATAACATTCAGCAATATAGCATCCATAAAAGTCGCTAAAAAAAGTGGCTTTGTCTTAAAAAGAGTAGAAGGAGAATTTGGCATATACGAAATAAACAGGCAAACTAGATAATTTCATCAATAAGTCCGTATTGCAAGGCTTCTTCACTACTCATATAATTATCTCTTTCACAATCACGAATAATCTTATTTATTGACTGACCTGTATTAGTAGCTAAAATCAAATTTAGCTTCTTTTTAATTTTAAGAATATGTTCAGCTGCAATTTTAATATCAGTCGCTTGACCTTGAGCACCCCCTAAAACTTGATGAATCATAACCTCAGCATTTTTAAGTGCACATCTTTTTCCTTTAGTGCCACTAGATAAAAGGAAAGCTCCCATACTAGCAGCCATACCTACTACGATAGTTCTAACATCACTTTTAATAAAATTCATAGTATCATATATAGCAAATCCACTTGTAACACTTCCCCCTGGACTATTAATATATAAATAAATATCTTCATGATTTAAAGAATCTAAATATAAAAGCTCGCTTACGACAATACTTGCCATACTATCATTAATTTCTCCACTTAAAAATATAATCCTATCTTTAAGAAGTCTAGAATAAAGATCATAAGCATATTCTTTATTACTATTTTTCTCAATTACTGTCGGTACAATATTCATTAATTAATCACCCATAAAATATATAGTACTAATATAAAAAAAATATGCAAAAATTGTGACAAAAATTAAAAAATATGATAATATATTATAGAATAGAGGGGATACTCCATGGCAAAAATAAAAATTACATTCGAGCATAAAACAATTGAGGTAGATAAAAACACCAGTTATTTGCAAATAAGCAAATCCTCAAAACTAAAGGATACTGTTTTAGGTGTTAAAAAAAACAATGAATTATTTCCTTTAAATGCCGAAGCTTATAAAGATGAGAATATTGAATTTATTGACGCTAAATCAATTGAAGGGGCTAAAATGTATAAAGCGGCCGTAAAGTTTATTTTAGAAGTAGCTTTAAAAACAATATATCCTTCTAGTGATATTCATTATCTTCATAGTGTGCCTGGTGGCATGCTTGGCGAAATAAAATATGAAAGTATTCTAACAAATGAAGACATATCCAAAATAAAAAGAGAAATGGCTAACATTATAGATGAAGATCACGAATTTAAAAGATACAATATTTTAAAAAAAGAAGCAGTTGACTTTTACGAAGCATCATCTTATTACGAAAAAGCTATAAATGTCAAAACCTGTGATGATATAGTAACAATTTATAAATTAAAAGATTATCTAAATTATTATTATGTACCAATGCCTTATAGTACAAAGTATATCAAAACTTTCGAATTAAAATATCTAGGTAACAATCGTTTAATTATATTATATCCTAGCAATTTAACCGAGGGAAGACTACCTGAATATGTTCATCATGAAAATATTATTAATTCATATTATGAAGGCAAATCGTGGTTAAAAAAACTAGATGCTCCCTATGTGGGAGACTTAAATAATTTAGTAAGTAACCGAGAAATTAAAGGTTTTATTGAATCATGTGAACTTCATTTTACTGATGAGATAAAAAAAGCTTGTGATAAAATTATTAGAAACAATGAAAAAAAATTTATAATGATCGCTGGTCCTTCAAGTAGTGGTAAAACAACTTCAACTAGAGTTCTAGCTTCTTATTTACGAAGTAAAGGATATGATCCTATTTGTTTATCAACAGATGATTATTTTGTAGAAAGAATAGATACACCGAAGGATGAATTTGGCAATTTCGATTTTGAATGTTTAAATGCTGTTGATACAAGACTTCTAAATAATGATTTAATAAGGCTATTAAACGGTAAAGAAGTGAGTATTCCAACATTCAATTTTATCACAGGAAAGCGAGAATATCATAATCATCTCATAAAACTTAAAGAAAATAGCATAATACTTATAGAAGGTCTTCACTCTTTAAATGATGATTTAACCCCAGGTATACCCGAAAGATACAAATTCAAGATTTATTTAAGTCCGTTTATCCCTTTAAATATTGATAGACACAATTATATTTCAACTCTCGATTTAAGGCTAATTAGAAGGATAATAAGAGACAATAGAACTAGAGGGTATACTGTATCAGAGGTAATAGAAAAGTGGCAAAGTGTCCGAAATGGCGAGGAAAAATACATATTTCCCTTTACTCATCAAGCCGACATGATAATTAATACTGCTTTACCTTATGAATTAGGTGTTCTAAAAGTCTATGCTGAACCTTTGTTGTTATCAATAGATACTGATTCTAAGTATTATGAAGAAGCAAGAAGATTATTAAAATTTTTAAGAAGTTTTTATTCCATAACAAGTGAATATGTAAGTAAAAATAGTATATTAAGAGAATTTATAGGAGGAACTAATAATGATTAGAGTAGCAATTAATGGTTTTGGGAGAATTGGTAGACTAGCATTTAGAAGAATAATAACTACAACTGATTTTGACATAGTAGCAATTAATGATTTGGGCAATTCTTCTGATTTAGCCTATTTAGCTAAATATGATACCACTCATCGTTCTTTTCATGAAGATTTAATTAAAGCTGAAGAGGGTGAAATAGTTGTAAATAACATTAAAAGAATCAAAGTATTTAATGAAACTGATCCAACTAACTTACCATGGGGTGATCTAAATATTGATTTAGTACTAGAGTGCACTGGGAAATTTACCAAGTATGAAGATGCCTATAAGCATATAAAAGCCGGAGCTAAAAAAGTGCTTATATCTGCCCCATCTAAATCAGACAATGTTAAGACCGTAGTTTATGGTGTTAATGAACATATTCTAGATGGCAGTGAAACTGTTGTTTCCGCTGCTTCTTGTACCACCAACTGCCTAGCCCCAGTTGCCAAAGTATTAAATGATAACATAGGTATTTTAAGTGGCTATATGAGTACAATTCATGCCTATACCAATGATCAAGTAACTCTTGATGTAGCTCATAAAAAAGGAATAAATTCTCGTCGTGGTCGGGCGTGTGCTGCCAACATTGTACCAACATCTACTGGAGCAGCTTCTGCAATAGGTAAAGTAATACCAGAATTAAATGGTTTATTAGAAGGTCTTGCTTATCGTGTACCAGTAACAGATGGCTCTTTAGTTGAATTAACGTTTATCCCTAAAAGAGCAACTTCCGTCGATGAAATAAACCATTTATTTGAAGAAAATGCCAGTGATACTATCAAAATCACATATGACCCTATCGTATCCAGTGATATTATAGGGAAACACTTAGGAGCCTTAGTCGATGGAATGCTAACGAGTACAAATGGTAACTTAGTCAAAGTAACTGCTTGGTATGACAATGAATACGGCTATACTTGTCAGATGCTTAGAACCTCCAAAGCGATGTTTAAATTGACAAAATAAGGTTGATAAATTATAATAGAAAAACCACTTCCAAAAACGGAAAGGAGAATAAATATGCTTACAAGCATTACCCTAAAAGACTATACAACTTTTATAAATGAAACTACTTTTGATTTCAGAAAAACCGAGTATCAAACTCTTGAAAAAACAAATGTTGCCAACAATGTCTTAAAAGGGGCATTATTTGTCGGTGAAAATGGTTCAGGTAAAACCCAAGTTTTAAAAGCTATTACTTTATTACTAGATATTTTACTTGGAAACAATTCTATAAATATATCTGATTTAAAATCTTTTTATACCAAGGGTAACACTTTTAGTTTAACTTTTACCTTTCAAGTAGATAATAAAGAAATAAAGTATTATATTGAGTTTTCCGGTAAAGAAATAACCATTGAAAAGTTGTATTTAGATAGCTCTTTAGTTATTGATAGACAAAAAGAAAAAGGAATTATTACCATCGCTGAAAAAAGAGAAGTTGCTATAAGCAGTAATTTATCTTTATTAAAGCAAGAATATTACAAAACAAACTTAGATAACGAACCTACTCTAATAAAATGGTTCGAGTATTTAAGTAATTCTATTTATGTGAATTGTCTAACTGGCAAAACAAGAGTATATAATGTTTCAAATTTAACCGAACAAGTATTAGAGAGTCACATAGAAAAGTTTGGAACAAAAGAAATAAATTCCTTTTTAGATAATTTAAATTATAATAGTGAAGTAGTTTATGATAAGAATTTTAATAATGAAAATAACAAAATAATTAGTGAAAATAACATGATAGGATTAAGAAAAAAAGGCACCAATGTAACAATACCAATTAATTTAGAATCAACGGGAAACAAATGCTTATTAAATGTAATTACTCCTTTAAAATATGCAGTAAAAACAAATTGTATTTTAATTATTGATGAATTTTCTAGTGGTCTACATAACAGCCTAGAAGAAGCTCTATTAAAATATTTCTTTGTAAATTCTAAAGAATCGCAGATATTCATTGTATCTCATTCAACAAATCTTCTAGACACATATTTACTAAGACCAGACCAAATGTTTTCCTTCAGCTTTGATGTTAAAAAAGGAACACAAATAACCAGATTTTCTGATTTACTTCCCAAAGATTATCAGAACTTTGAAAAACTATATTTAAATGGAGTTTTTAATGGCTTACCAAAATATGATAAATAAAAATAAAAATGTTGGTACAGTCATTTTTATTGTGGAAGGAGAAGTTAAAGAATTTCAAATATTAAAGCATATTTTTAATAAAATTTTAGGATACAATTATGTTTCTTTAGGTAAAGATGGATTAATAAAAGAATCTTACATAAGTAAAGATAACAATTCAGAGATTATTGTTGCTAACACAAGTAATTCCAATATAAGTTCAATTAACAAAGATGATTATTTAAGTAAAATCAGAAATACCTTGTTGAAAGAATTAAACAGAAATATTAAATATGCCAAAATATATTATGTGTGGGATCGCGATCAAGATTCTAATAAAACAAAAGTGGTAAAAGAATTATTAGAGACTCTAGATGATGATATAGTAAATGGCAAATTAATATTAAGTTATCCTTGTATAGAAGTTTATGAATTATCAAATTATGATAAAAGACTTCATACTAAAGAATTTGTAAGCGCAAAAGAAGCAAAAAGTGCATTAAAGAATAAAAAAATCAAATTAAAACACATCAATGAAACAACTCTTTTAACAGCATATAACAATATGATTACTTCTTTAAAAAACTACCAAATTAATGAATTTAAATATCCAGAGTCAAATATTAAGGTTTTTAATAAAGAAGAAGAATATTTTAAAGACTATCACAAATATCAAGCCTTATCACTAGTTAGTTATATACTTTATGATTTAGAAATACTCATATAAATACCGGAACTTTTTTCCACTATTGATACAATACCGGAAGAAAATTAAAAAATTTTCCGGTATTTTCATTTCAGATTCACCAAGATAATTGTTATATAAGAATAATTACTTTACACTCATTTTAAGAGATTTTGTCGCAAACAAAAAAATTTGTGGCCATCTTGATTTAGCAATATTTACTTATTAAGTGATTTATGACATAAGCTAGTTGTTCAGGAGGTTACAAATGGATAAATATTATTTAGAGATAAAAAGTTTAATTGAAAATTATGAGATAAATCATAAAGTACGTGCTCTGCAGGATAATAGTGAAAAACTTCTAATGAACTGGCATATTGGACGATTATTAATAGAAGCCCAAGGTGGTACTAAAAGGGCTAAGTATGGTGATAATTTAATTAAGAAGTGGTCAATTAATTTAGAAAGAATGTATGGTAAAAGCTATTCGAAAAGAAGCCTGATGTTCTATCGAAAATTATATGAAGTATTCCCAATTGTGTCTACAGCGTGGACACAATTAAGCTATAGTTATTTGAAAAATCTTTTATTTATTAAAAGCGAAAATGAGCGAACATACTATATTAATCAAGCAATATTAAATAGTTTATCTGTAAGAGAGTTAAGAGAATTAATTAAAAGTAAAGCATATGAACGCCTATCTTATGCTGATAAAGAAAATATTAAATTAATAAATGATAATACATCTTTAACAATAGAAGATATGATAAAAGATCCTATATTAATTAAAACAAACAAGAAAATAAACAATTTAGATGAAAAAGTATTACATAAATATATTATTAACATGTTAGAAAATAAATTTTTAGAACTAGGTATGGGTTTTACTCTAGCCGGTCATGAATACAAAATAAAAGAGAATAATCATACCTTTAAAATAGATTTATTATTTTTTAATTATGAATTAAATGCATTTGTCGTAGTTGAAGTTAAAACAAGAGAAGCACTTCCTAAAGATATAGGCCAATTAGATTTTTATGTTTATCTAGTTGATAAACATTTAAAAAAGAAAAATCATAATAATACTATTGGCTTATTAATAGTAAAAAAGAAAGATGAATATATACTAGAATATACCACCAATAAAGACATATTTATAACAACGTATAATTTAAAAGATTAAACCCCTATCATACTTTTAATCTCCTTGGGTTTAATCTTTTTTGTTGTTTAATTTTTAGTTTATATTCAAGTTTACCAACATACCAATCAGCACTATATCCAGATAATTCACATATTCCCTTTAAATCAGCCGTTCTAATAAAACGAATTCCTTTTTCATAGTGGGTAACTAAAGGGCTACTAACATTTAGTTTAGAAGCTAATTTTTCTTGCGTAATACCTAATTCTTTTCTTATTTCTTTTAAATGATCCCCCATAAGCTTTAAATCAAGTTTATCTATTTTAATTATATTTCTATTTATTTTTTCACTAAAACCTAACATATAATCAAAAGAAACATTATAATTATTACAAATAATATTAATATGTTCAACACTTAAACCCGTATATCCATTTTCAATATCCGATACATAACTTTTAGATATACCAAGTATTTCTCCAAACTCTTTTTGAGTTAATCCCTTTCGTATTCTTATATTCCTTGCTCTATCTTCTACAACAGCTATATTTCTAGTTTCTTTTTCCATAATTTATCACACCATCATTATTATAGAAAAAGAAAAAAGATTTAACAAAAATACGAAAATTGTAACAAAAATATTGATTTTTTCTCAATATTAATGTATAGTAGAAATATAACATAGAAAAATACAAGAGGGTAAATAATTAGAAGTTTTGGCATGTTTTGTCGAAGCTAATGAAAAGCAAGTAAATATATAGTATAGTGTAAAAGTAAGGGATGATGTTTATGAAAAAGAATACCAAAATAATAATCTTAGTAGGAGTAATATTACTAGTAATAGTAAGTGTAGTAGGAGTGACTTATGCTTTCTTAAGTACAGGTGGTACTCAAGAACAAGCAAATACATTTAACAGTGGATGTTTAAGTATTAGACTAACTAATGAATCAGCATCAATTAATCTAACTAATACCTTCCCAATAACTGATATTGAAGGACTTAATACTACTAGTTATGACTTTACTATTGAAAATACTTGTAGTACAGCAACTAACTATCAAATAAATCTCGAAAGTTTAAACCAAGTATCAAACACACTAGATGCAGACTACATTAAAGTATCACTATCAAGTGATACCGTAGGTAATGTTATATCAATATTAAGTGATAATAATACTACAACTTCATATATAGATGGGTCTTATATATCACATAATTTATATACGGGAACAATAGCAGGAAACACTACCAAAACCTATCACTTAAAACTATGGATCGATTATGATGCAACAGTAGAACAGGCAGCAAATAAAGTATATTCATCAAAAATCAATGTCATAGCAAATCCAGAAACTACCATAGTAGATACATTAGAAGCACAATTTAGTTTAAATGAAAAAACGATGACTGGAACACTAAGTAGTAATGTAACCAGTGCTACATACTGTACTTCAACCGATAATATTTGTGAACCAACAACCAGCGCAAATATATCAGGAGGTCAATATACCGTAGAATTACAAGGTAACGAAAATAAACAAATGGTATGTACAAGACTAAATGGAACAAGTAAAGTAATATGTAGTAATCCAGTAGAAATAAAATTAACAACACTTGTCGATGCAATAAAAGAAGCATATCAAAATAGCACTACAACTTTAGCTTATGATGAAACAGTAGATAATAACTTAAGATATATAGGGGCTGATCCAAATAATTATGTCTTATTCAATGATGAATTATGGAGAATCATTGGAATATTTGATGAAAACACTCATGGAGTAGCAGAAACTGAGTTGGTTAAAATTATTCGTGATAAGAGTATCGGAGGTTATTCATTGGATAATAAACCAAGCGGAACAGGATCATCAACATCAAGTTATGGTTCTAATGACTGGAGTGATAGTGCATTACAGGTAGTGTTAAATGAAGGTGCATATTGGAACCGAACAAACGGAACTTGCCCAAGTGGTTCAAACGGAGCAACAACAAACTGTGATTTTAGCAATACTGGTTTAACAAATAATGCCAAAACAATGATAGAGACTGTAACATGGAAATTAGGAGGAACAGCGAATTTTACAAGTGCAAGTAATGGATTAGCAAGCCATTGGTATGGATATGAAAGAGGGACAACAGTGTATACAGAAAGACCAACAGAATGGGTAGGAGAAGTAGGATTAATGTATCCAAGTGATTATGGATATGCGACCAGTGGAGGAAGTACAACAGACAGGGAAGCATGTTTAGCAAAAGAGTTATATAATTGGGATGAATCAAGTTTTAGTGATTGTAGAAATAACGATTGGCTATTTAATAGTGCATATCAATGGACACTTACTCCCAGCTCGTCTTTCTCGCATAACGTCTTTAATGTCAATAACGGCGGCTATTTGAACTACAACGGCGCGTATAACGGCGATGGCGCTCGTCCGTCTATCTATCTAAAATCTAATATCTCTATATCTGGTGGAGATGGAAGTAGAAATAATCCATATACTTTAACTGACTAACTGACAGTTTTGAAAAAAGTACGGTGGAACCTGGGCTAAATGATATAAAAAGTTCGGCCCAAAGTGTAT
>CALVHJ010000015.1 GCA_944327425.1 uncultured Bacilli bacterium | reverse complement strand
AACGATTAGAAAACTCATTAAGACCCAAGACATTAGATGAGTATATTGGGCAAGACAAGATAAAAGAAAACATGAAAATATATATAGAAGCAGCAAAAAAAAGAGGAGAACCATTAGACCATGTCTTATTATATGGCCCACCAGGACTGGGTAAGACAACTCTTGCTCATATTATCGCCAATGAGTTAGGTAGCAACATTAAAACTGCTAGTGGGCCATCTCTAGAAAAAAGTGGTGATCTTGCTGCTGTTTTATCAACTATCGAACCAGGAGATGTTTTATTTATTGATGAAATCCATCGTATGCCCAAATTTGTTGAAGAAATTCTTTATCCTGCCATGGAAGATTTTGAACTTGATATAATTATTGGTGCTGATGGTAAAAGTAGAAGTATTAAAATAGATTTACCACCTTTTACTTTAGTAGGCGCAACTACTCGTGCTGGTGATTTGTCTAGTCCTTTAAGGGACCGTTTTGGCATTGTTTCCAAACTAAACTATTACAAAGATGAAGAACTACAACTTATAGTAAAACGAACAGGCAGGGTTCTTGATATGGAAATAGCTGATGATGCCGCTTTAGAGATAGCTAAAAGATGTAGAAAAACCCCAAGAGTTGCTAATCGTTTATTTAAAAGAGTACGAGACTTTGCTTTAGTTGAAGGATCCGGCAAAATAGATTATAATATAACTGTAGACAGCTTAAAACGTCTTCAAGTAGATGAGTATGGTCTTGATCAAATAGATATTGAATATCTAACAGCCCTAATAACCAAATTTAATGGGGGACCAGTTGGGGTTGAGACTATTGCCACTGCTATTGGTGAGGAAGTAACAACCATTGAAGATGTCGTTGAACCATTTTTACTTCAAGAAGGGTTTATTAAAAGAACCCAAAGAGGTCGAATGGCCACCGATAAAGCTTATGAACATTTAAAAATAGTAAGACAAGGAACTTTATTTTAAAGGAGTGAAGAAAATGCTTTTATATATTGTTGAAATTCAGGTGTTTCGTTTTTAAAAATTTGTGTATTTTTCTAAAAACGAAAGGAGATATAAAATGAACTTAATAGATGGAAAATTAATTTCTCGTCAAATCAAAGAAGATTTAAAAATTGAAGTTAAAAAATTAAAAGAAAAAGGTATTATTCCTGGTTTAGGAATCATTTTAGTAGGTAATAATACTTCTAGTGAAATATATGTAAGAAATAAATTAAAAGTTTGTGAAGAACTAGGTATTAATGGTAAGCTATTTCGTTTTAATGAACAAAATACTGAAAGTGAGATCATAGCCAAAATAAAAGAATTAAATGCTGATCCTTTAATTGATGGCATTTTAGTTCAAAGCCCACTTCCATCATGTTTTTCTGAAGAAAAAATAATATCTTACATCGATTATCATAAAGATGTTGATGGTTTTGGCGTTTATAATTTAGGTAGACTTTTAAGTAATGATGAAAATATTATGGCTGCTACTCCTCTAGGTATATTAAAAATGTTAGAATATGAACTTATAGATGTAAGTGGCAAAAATGTTGTAATGGTTGGAGCTAGTCTTATTGTTGGTAGACCCATGGCTATAGCTTTACTAAATAGAGGTGCTACTGTAACCATAGCTCACTCTTTAACTACTAATTTAAAAGAAATAACAAGTAAAGCTGATATTTTAATAGTAGCTATTGGGCAAGCTAAATTTATAACTGCCGAATACATTAAAGATGGAGCCATTGTAATTGATGTTGGAACAAACTATATTGATAATAAACTTTATGGTGATGTTGATTTTGCTAGTGTATCTAAAAAGGCCAGTTTAATTACGCCTGTACCGGGTGGAGTAGGACCCATGACTATTGCCATGCTTCTAAAAAATGTTATTGATGCTAGTAAGAAAAGAGGGATATAAAATGGATATCAAAATAAAAGAAGCTTTAGAACAAGAAAGAAAAAGACAAGAAGACAATATTGAACTTATTGCCTCTGAAAATTATGTTTCAAAAAGTATATTAGAACTACAAGGAAGTATTTTTACCAATAAATATGCCGAAGGTTATCCGAATAAAAGGTATTATGGTGGTTGTAAAAATGTTGATGTTATTGAATCTCTTGCTATAGAGTATGCTACTAAATTATTTCATGCTAAATATGCCAATGTTCAACCTCATAGTGGCTCTAGTGCTAATATGGCTGTATATCGAGCTTTAATCAATCCTGGAGATAAAGTATTAGGTATGAATCTATCTCATGGTGGACACTTAACTCATGGTAATCTTGCTAATTTTAGTGGTCATGATTATAAATTTATCGCATACAATTTAAATTTAAAAACCGAAATGTTAGATTATGAGGAGATTAGAGCTATCGCTTTAAAAGAACGACCTAAAATGATTGTTGCGGGAGCCTCTGCTTATTCAAGATTTATTGATTTTAAAAAAATTGGGGAAATAGCTAAAGAAGTTAATGCTTACTTTTTTGTTGATATGGCCCATATAGCCGGACTTGTAGCTGCCGGTTTACACCAAAATCCGGTAACCTATGCCGATGTTGTTTCATCAACTACCCATAAAACTCTTAGAGGACCACGTGGAGGCTTAATTTTAACTAATAATGAAGAAATAATTAAAAAAATTAATAAAGTAATTTTTCCAGGCATTCAAGGTGGACCTTTAATGCATGTAATAGCGGCCAAAGCCCAATGTTTTTACGAAGCTATGCTGCCAGAGTTTAAAACTTATCAAGAACAAGTAATTAAAAATGCTAAGGCCTTAGCTAATTCTTTAGAGAGTGAAGGACTAAAAATTATATCTGGCGGAACAGATAATCATTTAATGCTTATTGATGTCTTAAGCTCTCTTAATCTAACTGGTAAAGAAGCCGAAGAAATCCTTGATAAAATAAATATTACGGTAAATAAAAATACGATACCTAATGAAACTGCCTCACCAATGAAAACCAGTGGTATCAGATTAGGAACACCAGCCATGACTACTCGAGGCTTAAATGAAGAAGAGTTTAAAATGATTGGCCATATTATAGCTAAAGCTCTAAAAAATAAAGACAATGAAAAAATATTAGCAGAATTAAAGCAAGAAGTTTTAAGTTTAACTAGTAGTCATCCCATGTATAAATAGGTGATATTTATGAATAAAGGCAAATTGATAGTTATCGAAGGAACTGACTGTTCCGGAAAACAAACTCAAACGGATATTTTAGTAAATAATCTAAAAAGCTTAGGATATAAAGCTGTTAGTTTTGGTTTCCCCAATTATGCTAGTCCAACCGGTAAAATTATTGGTGAAGCTTATTTAGGAAAACATGGCAATTCCTACTTTTTAGAAGGAATAGAAAATGTCGATCCTAAAATATCCAGCCTTTATTATGCCGCTGATCGAGCTTATAACATAAATATTATCAAAAGACATTTAGAAAACGGGTACATAGTTGTTTTAAATCGTTATGTTGAATCAAATATGGCTTTTCAAGGCGGAAAGATTAAAGATATTAAAGAAAGAAATATGATGTATGAATGGTTAGATAATTTAGAGTTTGTTTTACTAGAATTACCAAGGCCTGATTATGTTTTATTCTTATATCTTCCTTATGAATATGTATGTACTTTAAAAGAAAAAGCTGGCAAACCCGTAAATATTAATTTGCTTCATATGGCTGAAACTTCTTATTTAGAATTATCAACTATCTATGAATATGAAAAAATTAATTGCTTATCAGAAAATAAATTTAGAACTGTAAATGATATAGCAAAAGAAATATTAACCAAAGTAAAACAATTTTTAGAAACCGAGGAAAAAAGATGAAATTAAGTGATTTTGATTATGAATTACCAAATGAATTAATAGCTCAGACTCCTATTAAACAAAGAGATCAATCAAGATTAATGGTTTTAGATAAAAAATCCGGAGATATAAAACATGAATATTTTCATGATATATTAAACGATTTAAATAAAGGTGATGTCTTAGTTCTAAATAACACTAAAGTAATACCAGCCCGACTTATTGGCGAAAAAGAAGATACTAAAGCTGTTATTGAACTTTTACTATTAAAAGATTTAGGAAATGATACATGGGAATGCTTATCTAGACCAGCCAAAAGATTAAAGAGCGGAACTATTATTATATTTGGTAATAAATTAAAAGCCAAAGTAATCGAAAAATATACTGAAGGTCTTGTTCATGTTAAATTAATATACGAAGGAATTTTAATGGAAATATTAGATGAATTAGGTAGTATGCCTCTACCTCCTTATATTCATGAAAAATTAGCTGAGAAAGATCGATATCAAACTGTTTATGCGAGTGTTTTAGGTAGTGCTGCAGCCCCAACAGCGGGACTTCATTTTACTAAAGAACTTTTAGAAGAATTAAAGAATAAAGGTATTGAAATTCTTTTTGTAACGCTTCATGTTGGCCTAGGTACTTTTAGACCGGTCGAAGAAGAAAATATTTTAGAACATCATATGCATAGTGAATACTATGAAATGAGTGATTATGTAGCGAGTAGACTTAATAAAGCCAAAAAAGAAGGAAGAAAAATTTATGCGGTTGGTACAACTTCAACGAGAACTCTTGAGACCATTATGCATAAATATCATGAATTTAGAGAGTGTAGGGGGAATACAGATATCTTTATTTATCCGGGATTTATGTTTCTTGCTATCGATGGTCTAATTACTAATTTCCATCTTCCTAAGTCTACCTTACTTATGCTTGTTAGTGCTCTATCAACAAGAGAAAATATTTTAAATGCTTATAGGGAAGCAGTTAAAAATAAATATCGTTTCTTTTCCTTTGGCGATGCCATGTTTATAAAATAAAACGGATCTAACAAATCCGTTTTAAATTTCTTTTCTATTTATATTTTTAGAACAAAGTATTTTCTTTTTATCTTGCTTATTAACAAATAATATTTCATATCCACAAGTATTAGCTATTTTTTCTAAATTTTCAAAATTAATATCTGTTTTTTCTCGTTCATAATCACTTAAAGTAGTTCTACCTAAATATACTTTATTAGCTAATTCTTCTTGAGATAAACCATTTTCTCTTCTCATTGTTCTAATTATTTTACCTACCATAAACATCACCACTATAATTGTCGCATTTTTCCGAAAATAAATCTTGACTTGTGGAAAAACACGGAGTATAATTTTAATATAATATGTGGAATAACTCCACAAATAAAAATTGATACTAAAATACAATATTTTAATATCTAATAAAATGAAGTAGAGCTTACGGATAAAAGGTGATGTTTATGAAAAAGAATACCAAAATAATAATCTTAGTAGGAGTAATATTACTAGTAATAGTAAGTGTAGTAGGAGTGACTTATGCTTTTTTAAGTACCGGTGGTACTCAAGAACAAGCAAATACATTTAATAGTGGATGTTTAAGTATTAGGTTAACTAATGAATCAACATCAATTAATCTAACTAATACCTTCCCAATAACTGATATTGAAGGGCTAAATACTACTAGTTATGACTTTACTATAGAAAATACCTGTAGTACAGCAACTAACTATCAAATAAATCTCGAAAGTTTAAACCAAGTATCAAACACACTAGATGCAGATTATATCAAGGTATCTCTATCAAGTGATACCGTAGGTAATGTTATATCAACATTAAGTGATAATAATACTACAACTTCATATATAGATGGATCTTATATATCCCATAATTTATATACAGGTTCAATAGCAGGAAACACTACCAAAACCTATCACTTAAGATTATGGATCGATTATGATGCAACAGTAGCACAAGCAGCAAATAAAACATATGAATCGAAAATAAATGTTATAGCAAACCCAGATATAGAGGTAGTAGATACAATGGAAGCAACATTTGAACTAAATGATAAAACATTAACAACAAACTTAACAAGTAATGTAATCAGTGCCACATACTGTACTTCAACTGATAATATATGTGAACCAAATACAAGTGCAAGTATATCAGGTAATAGTTATAGTGTAGATTTATCAGGGACACAAACAACCAAACAAGTAGCAACAGCCCTAGGAAATATCACTGTAAACACCTCAAGTTCTCAAATGGTATGTACAAGATTAAACGGAACAAGCAAAGTAATATGTAGTAATTCCGAAGAAGTAGAGCTAGTAAACTTCAATAATACAAGTTGTAGTGTTGGAAGTAATATGTGTTGGAATTCATCAACTTCATCATATGTATCATGTGACTGTGGAGAAGAAACAGTAGGAATATATGAAGAAACAACAAGTAAAGGGACAACATACTACTGGAGAGGAGATGTAGAAAATAACTATTTAGTATTTGCCAATAAATATTGGCGAATCATAAGGATAAATGAAGATGGAAGTATAAGGGTAATATATAGTGGTGAAAAAGCAGAAGTCGATGCAGCAGGAAAAGAGACAGTGCTAGCGAATGGATATAACGACGATAATACAAGATATACGCAAACAGGAATGAGTAGTTTCAATTATTCGAGGAATGTCAGTGAATATATAGGATATCGATATACAAGTGGAAGTCAAAGACCAAGTAGTACCAGCGAAGGAACAGATAGTAGAATAAAAACATATTTAGAGACATGGTATAGTAATAACCTACAAAGTTATGACGATCAAATAGTAAGTAGTGCGAGTGCTGGATTCTGTAATGATCGAGAATTACAAAGTGGATCAGGAAGTTGGGTATCAACAGGAAATACCCAGTACTATGCGGCATATGAAAGAGTATATACAACCCGTCAACCGACATATGAATGTAGTAATAGTAATGACTTATATCAAACAAAGATAGGACTCATAACAGCAGATGAAGTAATGTATACGGGAGGAAGTGGTTCAAATCGGGGCTATTACCTCTATACGGGAAACGCTTACTGGACGATGTCTCCGTCTTACTTTTCTGCTACGAGCAGAAGTGCTAAAACGTTCTTTGTGTCTTCGGATGGCAACCCCAACGGCAACGGCACCGTGGACAGCTCGAATGGTGTGCGCCCAGTAATAAATATATCACCCAACGTAACAATAACAGGTTCAGGTACGATCCAAGACCCTTATGTAGTTGTTTAGCTTGCTTATGCCACTTTATCCTTTACGCATAGGCAAGATATATATTTACTAGAATAGGGTGGTTAACTCTATTCTTTTAATTTTTAATAAAAAGCTATTGTTTAAATACTAATTATCATCTATACTAATAATAGGTGATAAAATATGAAGTTTTACGAAAAATTATGTATATTAATTGTATTATTTTTAGGTGTAACTATTGGTACCGCTGGTATTATTGGTGTATATGTAAAAACTAATAATGAAGCTAAAGAAGAAAATAATCCTAATAGTATCATTCTTGAAAATATTAACTTGTTTTAGCTATTCCCAAAAAATAGGAATTGGCACTTTTTTTGGAATAGAACTATTTAATTACTTCTTTAGCACTATTGCTATAAGCTCTAACTAAGCCACCCGCTCCCAGTTTAATACCCCCAAAATATCTAACTACCGCGATTAAAGTATGATTTAGATTATTCTTATCTATAATGTTTAATATAGGCATACCACTAGTCCCTGATGGTTCTTTATCATCACTCTTTTTTATATAACCATCTATTTTATAGGCATAGGGAATATGTCTAGCTTTTTTATGTTCCTTTTTTAACTCCTCAAGTATTTTTCCTACCTCCTCTACTGCATCTATTTCATAATAATAAGCAATAAACTTTGATTTTTTAATCTCTAAAGTATAAGTATTTAACAATTTCATAACAACACCAATTTTATTATACTAAAAAATGTTGTATAATAAAAGGGTAGGTGATATTATGTTTAAAGATAAACTAAAATTAATTCCTCATTTACCAGGTTCCTATCAAATGAAAAATAGTGATGGTACAATTATCTATGTCGGTAAAGCTAAAGATTTACATAAACGGGTTAATTCTTATTTTAATCGCCCTCAAACTGGTAAAACCGCCAAAATGGTAAGTGAAATAGCTGATTTTTCCTATATTGTTGCTAGTAGTGAGTTAGAAGCTTTTTTACTAGAATTTAACTTAATTAAACAGTATGATCCTAAATATAATATTTTACTTAAAGATGATAAGAGTTATCCATATATTGAATATATAAGTAAGCCTTATCCCAAACTTCAAGTATCTCGTTATTTAAATATTAAGAAAAAAGATAAAAAATTGTTATTTGGCCCTTATCCCAACGCTTATGCTGCTAGAAGAATAGTTAGTCTAATTAACCGCTTATACCCTTTAAAAAAATGTGATACGATGCCAAAAAAAGTATGCTTATATTATCACATTGGTGAGTGTCTTGGTTATTGTGAAAAAAAAGTTGATGAAGAAAAACTGAAAATGATGGAACAAGAAATTTTAAGCTTTTTACGAGGTAATGCGGATATTTTAAAAAATAAAATCTTAGAAAAGATAAATGCCTATAGTGAACAACTTAATTTTGAAATGGCTTTAGAACTAAAAAAAGAACTAAATTATATAAATATTATCTTAGATAAACAAAAAATGGAATTACATGATTATATTAATCGTGATGTTGTTGGTTTTTATTTTAATAAAGGTTATTTAAGTATTCAAATATTATTTTTAAGAAATGGTCGAATGGTAGGAGGAGATACCAATATTTTTCCGACAGTATCAGATTATCAAGATGAACTAGATACTTATTTAATGAATTTTTACAGCAGACATGAAATACCCAAAGAAGTTCTTTGTCCAGAAGATATTAACGTATCGATTTTAAGCGAAATCATTAATACTAGTTTTATCATACCAAAAAAAGGCAAGAAGAAAAATTTAGTTGACATGGCTTCCAAAAATGCCCAAATTAACTTAGAAAACGAATTAGAAATAATTATCAAAGATGAAGAAAAAACCGAGAAAGCTAATGATGAATTGCGAGATTTGTTAAAATTAAAGAAACTTGATCGTATTGATCTATTTGATAATTCTAATCTCTTCGGTTCTTTTACAGTTAGCTGTATGGTTGTTTTCAAAAATGGTCGTCCTGCCAAAAAAGAATATCGTAAATATAAAATTAGCCTAGATAAAAATGATGATTATCATACTATGCAAGAAGTAATATATCGTAGGTATTACCGAGCTTTAGTTGATAAAACCGAATTACCAGACTTAATAATTGTCGATGGTGGTATTACGCAAATAAACGCTTGTTTAGAAATACTTAATAGTTTAAACTTAAATATTCGGGTTTGTGGTTTAAGAAAAAATGATAAACATCGTACCAATGATTTAATTGATTCATTAGGTTATCAAATTATTCCTTTAGATAAAACATCTTCTGTCTTCCACTATTTAACTCGTATGCAAGACGAAGTTCATCGCTATACAATTAATTATCACCGTACCATTAGAAGTAAAGGAGCTATTGCTAGTGTTCTTGATAATATTGAAGGAATAGGCGCTAAAAGAAAAAAAGAACTAATCAAAAAATTTGGCAGTATAGCTTCAATTAAAGAAGCACATTTAGAAGAACTAACAAAAATATTACCCGAAAATATCGCTGTTCGCTTGCAAGAATACTTAAATGAAAAGGACAAAAAGGAATAAATAGGTGAAGTATATGCAAAAATTAATTGAATTAAAAAAAGACGAAAACATTCTTGTTTCCAGTACGATTAGTAATTTTCTTTCTCCCGACTATCTTTATTTAGCGATTAAAAATGATTCAGAAATTCTTGTTTCTAAAAAAACATCTGTCAAAATAGGGGATCCCTTAATTATAAATAATACCCAAACTATCACCAGTCCCTCATCAGGTCTTATTAAAAGTATTAAAAAAATGTCTTCTTTAGCTAAGACAGAATATTTTTTAGAAATAGAAAATGATTTTGAAGAAAGAAGTAATAAACCACCTATAACCCAAAATAATTTAAACAAATTAACTAAGGAAGAAATAAATAACCTTATAGATAGTCATATTTTTATAGATAAAGATTATTTAATATTAAATGCCCTAGATGACGAACCCTATATCTTAACCGAAAACTTTTATCTTTTCGCTTATTATGAAGAATTTTTAGAATTACTTGATAATTTAAGTAAAATATATAACATCCCTAATGTTTATGTATGTGTAAAATCAAATAGTAGTACTAACATAAATAAACTAATGAGTGCTTTAGGAATGTATCCTCATATTGAACTAAAAATATTACCTGATCTTTATTTATTAGGAAAAGAATCTTTTTTATGTAACTACTTAAATATAACTAATGATCTAACTATTAAAGCAAGTACTTTTTATAGTATATATAACACCTTAGTAAGAAAAAGATCAACTTTTGATAAATTAATAACTATTAGTGGTGATGCTCTAAAAAATCCCATGATTATCAAAGTTAAAATAGGAACACTCCTAAAAGATGTCGTAAATGAATTTTTTAAAATAACTACTCCTAATCCCTTATTTATAGCTAACGGTTTAATGATGGGCCAAGTTATTAATATTGATAATTTTGTTATTACCGATGAATTTTTGGGTTTACTAATTATGAAGCCTAAAGAACCTAAAGAATCCGGAAAATGTCTAAATTGTTCTTTATGTAGCGAAGTATGTCCTGTCTCTTTAAATCCTTTACTATTTAATGATAAAAAATACTATGAAGAAGCTAAAAAAATATGTCTAAATTGTGGTTTATGTTCATATATATGTCCTGTATATATAAATTTTTTTAAGGAGGGAGTGCATTATGAATAAAACGCCTATAATTCATTATTCTAAAGACAAAAGAAGTTTAATTAATGCTTATTTTCTAGCCTTAATTCCTTTAATTATCTTTAGTATATATAAAAATGGCATATTATTATATCAAAACGATTTGATAAACTTTAAAGATATTTTTATTCCCTTATATTTTTATCTTATAAGTATTGTTATCGCTTTCCTAAACTATTTAATAACTAAAAAAAATCTCAAAGAATTAATTTTAAGTAGTCTAATTTTAACAAGTACAATATCTTTAAACACCAATATGCTCATTTTTCCTATTGTCTTATTTATAGCTTTATTTATAACTAATTACTTAAAAGAAAAATTTTTCTTTAATTCTCTTAGTTTAGCTAGGCTTATTCTGGTTTTATCTTTATTAATAAATGCTTATTCTTATTTAAATATAGCGGAAAAACTAAACACCTTTAATTACAATTTATTTGATAATTTTTTAGGGTTTAGGGAAGGTGGTCTTGCTACTACTAGTATTATGTTAATAATTATAAGTTTTATTATTCTATCATTTAATAAATTTTATAAACGTTATATTCCTCTTAGTGCTACCTTAAGTTATCTTATATTTGCTTTTATCTTTTCCCTCATTTTTTCTAACAATTATTTAAATCTAATTATGGCCGGTCATATTTATTTTAGTTTTATTTTTATCGCCTCGGATATTTATACTTCCCCAAACACTATTTTAACTCATATTATCTATGGCTTTATAATTGGTTTTATTACGGCCATTCTTGCCAATTTAACCATCTATGAATCACCGTATATAAGTACTTTTATTGCCAGTCTTTTAATACCTCTTTTAAATAAAATAGGTAATAATTGGTATTTTTCTAAAGTTACCAGCAAACACACCAAAAACCACCAAAACTAGTCAAAATAAACCATTTACAATCACACCTTTATTATGTTATATTAAAAACATTCACTCGTAAAAATTATTCTCAAGAATAAGGGTATTTTTACGAGTTTTTCTCTATCTAGAAAAGGATATAGAATGAAAAAAATAATATTTATAATTTTAAGTTTCTTATTATTTACAACCAGTGTTAAAGCAAGTACCTACATATATTTAGGTGATAAAATACCTGATGTTTTACTATACTTAAAAACCCCCACCAAAGAAATGACCAAAGGAATGTATCAAATAATTAATCGAGATACTAACGAATTACTATATTGTATTGAACCAGGTATCCAATTAATAGATGGTTACTTTAATCGTAGTAGGGATTATACTAAAGCTAATACCGATTTAACTGAAGAAGAATGGAATTATATTAATTTAATTACTATTTATGGTTATGGCTATCAAAATAGAACCGATTTAAAATGGTATGTTGCTACTCAATTTATGATATGGGATTATCTTATTGGTAATGAAGGGGAAATTTATTTTATCGATGCAGCCGGTAATAAAATTAATCCTTATGAAGAAGAAATAAACACTATTACTAATGATATAAAAACGCATGAGCTTCTTCCTTCATTTATTAATGATTATCAAGATAAAACAATTCATCTTAAACAAAATGAAGAATATGTTTTTATAGATGAATATAACATATTAGATAAAATAAAAATAACAGCATCTAATACTTTTAATTATAAAATCGCAGAAAATAAACTAACCGTATCTTTTCCTTACCCCGGTCCTGTTTCTATAAATCTAGCTAAAGACCCTTATACTCTAAATGGGGCTTATATTTATTATCAAGGGGTTAGCCAAAAAGTTATAAGTAGAGGAATAATTTATAATCCTAATGCTTTTATTTCCTTTGAAATTGATTATCCTAGTTTATATTTAACAAAAGAAACTGACCATGATTTATCTGTTTCTGGTGCTACCTATGGCGTATATACTTCTGATGATTCATTATTTGCTAAACTAACAATTAATAATGAAAATGAAGCATTCCTAGAAAAGATATATAATGGCAAGTATTATTTACAAGAAATATCAGCCCCTTATGGTTATGAACTAAATCCTGAAAAAATCTATTTTGAAGTCAAAGACCAAGATGTTTATTTAAAAACTAAAGATGAATTAATTTATAAAGAAATTATCTTAGAAAAATATTTAGAAGATTATAATAAAGAACTATCTTTGGAAAGTAATGCTTCTTTCGATGTTTATAATGCTACCAACGAGGAATTAATCTTATCATTTACAACTAATGAATATGGTAAATCATCTTTTAATTTACCATATGGAAATTATATTATCAAACAAACAAGTGGTGAAGAAGGGTATTTCTTCTCCGATGATATTTATTTAACTATTAATGATTTAACGGAAGATAAAAGCATAATTACTGTTAAAAATAAAGAGATAACCGGCTCTATTAAAATAGAAAAAAGAGATAGTCTAACTAAAGATTTAATAGCTAATCCTACAACATTCAAAATATTAAACCTAGATACTGGCGAGTATTTAAAAATAAATAACAACGACACATTTTCTACTACTAGTGGCATTTTAGAGCTTAATAACTTACCTTATGGTAAATATCAAATAGAAGAAATAACCCCACCTAAAAATTATCAGCTTTCAAACGATTCATATTATTTTGAAATTACGAACAATGAATGTGTTACTATTGAAATTTTAAATGAATTAGTTAAATCAACTATCACCATTGAAAAACTAGATTATGACACATTAAATCCTCTAAGTGGAGTATTATTTGGTTTATATAATGAAAAATTAGAATTAATTAGAGAAGTTTATACTAATGATTTAGGCATATCTGTTTTTGATAATTTAGATAGTGGTAAATATTTCTTAAAAGAACTAGCAACTACTAGTAATTATGAATTAATTAGTGATTATATAGAAGTAAATGTTTTAGATAACACCCATAATCATTTTAAAATAACTAACCGTTTAAAAATAGAAGTTCCTAAAACTGGCACTAACGAAGCTTTAATTGGCTTATTAATGGCTTCTTTCTGTCTTTTAATTGGCATCTATATTTGTAATCATGAATAAAATAATTGGTCTAGGTATTGTTTTATTATCACTTCTTATTCCCATTACTTTCTATATATTTACCCAAGTAAGAGATTATAACTATGAAATAAGTATTGAAGAAAAACTTGTAAGCAATGCATACTATGCTATTATAGAAATTGATAATATCTCTTTAAAAAGAGAACTTTATGAAATAAATGATCCCCAAAATAATGTAGATAAAAACATTTTTGTTCATGAAAAAAGTACTTTTCCTTCTTCTTCAAACAGTAACATAATTTTAGCATCTCACTCCGGCATAGGGAGTAATGCTTATTTTAAAGATTTATATAAATTAAAGATTAATGATCAAGTAAAAATATATTATAATAATTTTATTTGGAGCTATGTTATCAAAGAAATTGAATATCAAGAAAAAACTGGAACACTTTATTTAAAAGAAGAATACCCCGAAATGTTAACATTAATAACCTGCACTAAAAATGACGCTAAAACCCAAACAATTTATTATGCTTCTTTAGAAAAAAAGAGTCCTATCGGCTAAAAAATAGTCAAAAATGCAAGTTTTTTAAAAAAAATTGCATTTTTTTAAAGGATTTTAAGGGGGTAAGGGTAATAAATATAATTAGAAGTGTTAAATTAGAGGAGTGGTAATATGCTTACCGATGCCGAGATAGAACGTATTCGTAAGAGTGCTAATATCGTTGATATCATTTCTAGTTACATTCCCTTAACTCAAAAAGGTAAAAATTATTTTGGTGTCTGTCCTTTTCATGAAGATCATTCACCTAGTATGAGTGTTTCCGAAGAAAAACAAATTTATAAATGTTTCTCTTGTGGAGCCGCAGGTAATGTTTTTACTTTTGTAAGTGAATATGAAAATGTTAAATTTCTCGAGGCTGTTAAAATAGTCGCCGATAAATGTGGTATCCCGATAAATGGCGTTATTACTAGATCTAAATCTAAAAATAATATTCTAGAATATGATATAATGGCTTTAGCCCTAAAATTTTATCAAAATAACTTAAACTCTAAAGAGGGGATAGAAGCTAAAAAATATTTACATGAACGTTCTTTAGATGACGAAGTAATAAAAGAGTTTTCTCTAGGTCTAGCTCTAGGACAAGACTATTCTTTAAACAAACTTTTATTAACCAAAAATTATCAAGCCGCATATTTAATTAAACTCGGTTTAGCAAATGAACATAACGGCTACTTAAATGACACTTTTAAAAACCGTATTATGTTTCCTATTCACAATTTAGAAGGTCAAGTAATTGGCTTTACTGGCCGTATTTATCATGATTCTGATCAAGCTAAATACCTAAACAGTAAAGAATCAATTATTTTTAAAAAAGGGCAAATATTATTTAATTATCACCGTGCTATCAAAGAAATAAAACGGAAAAAAGAAGTTATTATAGTTGAAGGAAACATGGATGCGATAAGAATGTATGCTAGTGGTATAAAAAATGTTGTAGCTCTAATGGGGACAAGCTTAACTAAAGAACAAGTAAGTATCATAAAAAATATGCGATCCAAAATAATTCTTATGTTTGATAATGATGATGCCGGAGAAATAGCCACTTATCAAAATGGCACTATTTTAGAAGAAGCTGGTCTAAGTCCCTTGTGTGTTCGTCTAAGTGGTCCCAAAGATCCTGATGAATATATCCTAAAAAAAGGTGTTCAAGCTTTAGAAGAAAATATTAAAAAACATACCTCTTTCTTAGAATTTAAATTAAAATATTTTAAAAAAGACAAGGACTTATCTAAGGTTGAAGATTTAGCTAGTTATTTAAAAGAAATAATAAAAGATTTAAAAAACATAAGTGATCCTTTAACTGAAGAGTTAACTTTAAAAAAGATAAGTGAAGAATATCAAGTATCACTTGATACTCTAAAACAAGTGCTTGCCAAAGAAAATATTAAAAAAAATTCTTTAAATGAACCAAAAAAGCTTGCCAAAATTAATATTTCCAAGTATGATAAAGCTTGTTCCAACATTATTTATTTTATGATGAATGATGGCATATTTATTGAAATGTTTAAAAAAGAGTTAGGTTATTTTAATGAAAAGAAATATCGTAGTATAGCTAATGAGATAATCTATTATTACGAAATTAATAAAAAAATAGATTTAGCCTCATTTATTTCCTTTATTAGTACCAAAGAATACATATATGATGATGCTATGGCAATAATAAAGAATAACAAGATAGCTACCCTTGAAATGGATAATTTTAAAGAATTTATTTTGGTAGCCAAAAAAGAAATGATGAGGCAAGAAATAAACGATTTAAAAAAACAAATAGCTACGACGCTTGATGCTAATGAAGAATTAGCTTTAGCTAGTAAATTATTAGAAATAAAAAAAGGATGTGTAGGTAATGAATAATAATGAAGAAGCTAAAACAGCAGGAAAAATTGTCGAAATTAAGTCATTAGAAGATCGAATTAAAGAATTAGTTGATATGGGTAAAACGAATGGCTTTATTACTTTCGAGCAAATTGTTGAAAGTCTAAAAGGCCTAGAAATGGATAATGATTCTTTAGATGAAGTATATAATACTTTAATCGAAAATGACATTCAAGTTATCGCAGAAGGAGAAGAGGAAGAACCAAATCCTGATGTACTACCGGCTGACTTAGAAGAACCAATTATCTTAGATGATGCTGAACTAACTAAGGATATTAATATTAATGATCCGGTAAGAATGTATTTAAAAGAAATTGGTCGTATAAGTTTGTTATCCCCAGAAGAAGAGCTTGAGTTAAGTGAAAAAGTAGCTGCCGGTGATGAAGAAGCTAAAAACAAACTAGCTGAATCTAACTTACGTTTAGTTGTAAGTATTGCGAAAAGATATGTAGGAAGAGGTCTTTTATTCCTAGATTTAATCCAAGAAGGTAATATTGGTTTAATGAAAGCTGTTGATAAATTTGATAGTGATAAAGGCTATAAATTTTCTACATATGCTACTTGGTGGATTAGACAAGCTATTACTAGAGCTCTAGCTGATCAAGCAAGAACAATCCGTGTACCAGTTCATATGGTAGAAACAATTAACAAAATGAGTCGTATTCAAAGACAACTTACTTTAGAGCTTAACCGTGAACCTAGTGAAGAAGAGCTTGCTAAAAAAATGGGTATTAGTCTAGATAAAGTAAGAGAAGTAATTAAAATAAGTCAAGAACCAGTATCTTTAGAAACCCCAATAGGTGAAGAAGATGACTCTCATTTAGGTGACTTTATCAAAGATGAATCTAGTATGTCACCAGAAGAATATGCAACCAATGAAATTTTAAAAGAAGAAATAAAAAGTGTTTTAATGACTCTTCAAGTAAGAGAACAAGAAGTCTTAGAACTTCGTTTTGGACTTATTGATGGAACTTGCCATACTTTAGAAGAAGTTGGTAAAAAATTTAATGTAACTAGGGAACGTATTAGACAAATAGAGGCCAAAGCTTTAAGAAAGCTTCGCCATCCCTCACGTGCTAAAAAGTTAAAGGACTTTTTATCTGACTAATGTTAAATAAAAAACTAAAGACAATCGCTTCTTTAATTGATAAAAACGATACTGTTCTTGATATTGGTTGTGATCATGCTTATCTAGCTATTTATCTAAAACAAAATAATTTATGTAAAGATGTATATGCCAGTGATATTAATTCTAATGCTTTAAAACAAGCTAACAAAAACATTAAAAATGCTAATTTAAATATCATCGCTTATCTTTCTGACGGTTTTAGAAATATTGAAAACGAAGCTATTAATACTGCTGTTATATCGGGAATGGGTACTAATACTATCTTAGATATCTTAAAATATGCTCCTAGTCATATTAATAAGTTTATTATAAGTAGTAATAATAATCATGCTTATTTAAGAAAGAAATTATATAAAAATAAGTTATATATAAAAAAAGAAATAGTCATACTTGATAATAATAAATACTATATTATTATGTTAGTTACAAAAGACTATTTAAAAGAAAATAAAATATCTTTAAAATATGGTAAAGCAAATAATAAAGATTATCTTAAATTTTTAAAAACCAAAGAAAAAGATATTTTAGCAAAAATTCCTAAAACCAAAATATATACAAGATTAAAACATCAAAAAAACCTCAAAGAATTAACAAAACTTATTGAAAAAAGCTAATATTATTATTTGATACTACTGACTGTGTAGTATCATTTTTAATGGTATTAGTATTATTAGTACTACTACTATTATTATTATTACTATTTTTACCAATATCTTTTAAAGCTCCCAATATAGTTTTCGCATTATTAATCATCGGTCTAGCTTCTCTATAAATAGGAATAACTTGATTAGCAACATTAAGTGTCTTAGATATACCTGATAATACTTTTGTAAATGTTAGTCCTGTTCCATAAGGATTTCCAAACATGCTTATCACCTAATATAGTATATGCATAATATAAATAGTTTATCATTTAAAAGTTTTTATTGACAATAAACCCTATGTTTAAATAGTTAATTATGCTATTGGATTCTAAATACATTAAAATAAAACAAGTTTTTTAAGAGTTTGATAGAAAAAGGGCAGATTTCCC
>CALVHJ010000014.1 GCA_944327425.1 uncultured Bacilli bacterium | reverse complement strand
AAAAATGGCCTTAAATCTGCGATAAAAAAAGGAAATTGGTTTCGTTTTTCCGGCAATGTTGAATTTGATAATTATTGTCATGAAATGGTCTTACAATTATGGAACATTGAAATAATAGAGTCCAAAGAAGAAAAGATAATTGATGATGCACCTGAAAAAAGAGTAGAATTACATGCTCATACCATGATGAGTACTATGGATGGGGTAATAGAAGCTAAATCTTTAGTATCACATGCTCTAAAGTTAGGTCATAAAGCTATCGCTGTTACTGATCATAATGCTGTTCAAGCTTATCCCGATTTATTTCATGCTGTAAATGACGTTAACAAAGGTAAAACCGGTGTTGAAAGATTTAAAGTCTTATATGGAGCTGAATTAAATGTTGTTAATGATGATATTGATTTTATTTTCAATTTAAAAGAATATAACTTGTTAGGAGAGGAGTATGTTGTTTTTGATACGGAAACAACCGGCTTTTATGTTGGAACTGACCAAATGATTGAAATAGGGGCTGTTAAAATAAAAGATGGTGTTATTACTGATCGTTTTGATGAATTTATTGATCCTAAAAGACCCTTACCTAAAAAAATTACCGATTTAACCTGTATTACTGATGAAATGCTAGCTGGTCATGCTAGTGAAGAAGAAGTAACTAAAAAGTTTTTAGCGTGGACTGGTTCTCTTCCTATGGTAGCTCACAATGCTAAATTTGATATTGGTTTTATTAGTGCTGCCTGTACTAAATATAATCTTGGTGAATTTAATAATACAGTTTTAGATACGATGAGTATGGCTCGTATGCTTCATCCTGAGTGGCCTAATCACAAATTAACAACTTTAGTTAGAAGATATAAAATTGAATGGGATGAAGATGCTCACCACAGAGCTGATTATGATGCTGAGGGAACTGCTCATGCTTTTTATAAAATGTGTGAAGAACTAGATTCAAGAAATATTGAAACAACAACTAAACTATTTAATTCTGTTGATGTTAATGAATTAATTAAATTTTCTTATCCTTTTCATTTATGTTGTTTAGTAAAAAATAAAGTTGGCTTAAAAAATTTATTTAAGATAATTAGTTATGCCAATACTACTTATTTATTTAGAAACAGTGAACCAAAGCTTCCTAGAGGTGAACTAAAAAAACTTAGAGAAGGACTACTTATCGGCAGTGGTTGTATTAATGGCGAAATTTTTGAAGAAGCTAAAACTAAAGATGATGAAGAATTAGCTAATTTAATAGACTTTTATGATTATATTGAAGTACAGCCACCTAGTGCCTTCAAACATTTACTTGACATGGAATCTAGTGGTTTTAAAACTATGAATGATTTAGAAGAACATTTAAAGAAAATAATTCGTGTTGCTAAAGAAGCAGGAAAAATAGTTGTTGCCACCAGTGATGCTCATTATTTGACTAAAAAAGATAAAATATATCGTGAGATTATCATTGCTCAAAAATCAAATGGTAAACTTCATCCTTTAAATAAAAGAGGGATAGAACAACCTGACATGCATATTAGAACAACTAAGGAAATGTTAGAAGAATTCGCTTTTTTAGGGTCTGATTTAGCTTATGAAATAGTCGTTAAAAATACTAATATTATCGCTGATATGATTGAAGAAGTAGAAGTAATTATTCAAACTGGCGGAGTACCTTTTTCTCCTAAAATCGATAATTCCGTGGCAACGGTTACGGAAATGGTTTACAAAAAAGCCGCTGACTGGTATGGTGATCCACTGCCTTTTAATATTGAAGAACGCATAAGTAAAGAACTATATGGTGATAGCATTTTAGAAAGTATTAAAAAAAGATTAACAAGAGAAGAAAATCTAAGTGGTGATGAACTAACTAAAAAAGCTTTTAATATCCTTCATGGTACCATTTTAAAAGGCTTTGATGAAGTGAGTAGAGTAGTCAAAGAAGAATTAGTAATTAACTTAACCGAAGAACATGAAGCAAAAATAAAAGAGTTAGAAGCAAAGTTAAAAACAGCTAGTGATGAGGAGAAAGAATCATTTGAAACAGAATTAAAAAATCTCCAAGATACAGATCCAATTGCAGAAATAGACAAAAAAGTCAAGAAAAGTCTTGGCGGTATTATCGGTGGTGGTTTTGATGTTATCTATCTAATAGCTCAAAAACTTGTTAAAAAAAGTAATGATGATGGCTTTTTAGTAGGTTCTCGTGGTTCAGTTGGTTCTAGCTTTGTTGCCACCATGATGGGTATTACCGAAGTAAACGCCTTACCTCCTCATTATCGTTGTAAAAATTGTAAATATAGTAGTTTTGATGATGATTTTGGCAACCCTTTAGGAAGTATTTATAAAAGTGGTTTTGATTTACCTGATAAAGCTTGTCCTAAATGTGGAACTATGATGACGAAAGATGGTCAAGATATGCCTTTTGCTACCTTCTTAGGTTTTAATGCTGATAAAGTTCCTGATATAGACCTTAACTTTTCTGATTTAAATCAAGCAGCAGCCCATGATTATACGAAAGTATTATTTGGGGTAGATAATGTATACCGAGCTGGTACTATCGGTACTGTTGCCGAAAAAACAGCTTTTGGTTTTGTAAGAGCTTATGCTGAACAAAAAGGTATTATCCTAAATAATCCGGAAATAGAGCGTCTTGCTAAAGGGTGTACAGGTGTTAAAAGAACTACCGGCCAACATCCTGGTGGTATCGTTGTTATTCCCGGATACATGGATGTTTTCGATTTTACTCCTTTCCAATATCCAGCTGAAGATATTGATGCTGCTTGGCGTACAACTCATTTTGATTATCATGCTATTGATGAAGATGTATTAAAGTTGGATATTTTAGGCCATACTGATCCTACGCAACTTCGGATGATTCAAGACTTAACAGGTATTGATGTTACAACTGTACCAATGGATGATAAAGAAACTATGGGTATATTCTTATCACCAGAACCTCTTGGTGTAACCAAAGAACAGATTATGAATGAAACTGGAACTCTTGGCGTCCCTGAGTTTGGTACGCCTTTTACCATAAGTATGCTAGTTGATACCAAACCGAAAACTTTTGCTGAGTTAATTAAAATATCGGGTCTTTCCCATGGTACTGATGTATGGCTTGGCAATGCTCAAGAACTAATAAAAAACAATATTGTTCCTTTTAGTGATGTTATTGGTTGTCGTGATGATATTATGGTATATCTAATGTATAATGGAATGGAACCAATAAAAGCCTTTAAGATCATGGAATTTGTTCGTAAAGGTAAAGCTAGTAAAGATCTTGAAGGATGGGCTAAATTTAAAAGTGAAATGGAAAGTGCTGGTATAGCCGACTGGTATATTAATTCTTGTGAAAAAATTAAATACATGTTTCCTAAAGCCCATGCTGCTGCCTATGTTATGAGTGCCTTTCGTATTGCTTATTTCAAAGTTCATATGCCGGGTATTTATTATGCTACTTATTTTTCTACTCGCTTTGATGATTTTGAACTAGAAACTATGGTTAAAGGTTATGATGCCATAAGAGCCCGAATGAATGAAATAATGAATAAAGGATATAATGCTACCAACAAAGAATCAAGTGTTTTAGAAACATTAAAACTTAGCCTAGAAGCAACTGCTAGAGGTTTCAAATTTGGTAATATTGATATTGAAAAAAGTGATGGCAAAAACTTTATTCTTGATCAAGATGGAATAACTTTAATTTGCCCATTTAGAACTTTAGATGGTCTAGGTGATAGTGTAGCTAGTAAAATAATTGAAGAACGTAATATTAAACCATTTTATAGTATTGAAGACTTTCAATTAAGAGGAAAAGTAAATGCAACAACTGTTGAAAAATTACGAAGTTTAGGTGTCTTTGGTAATTTACCTGAAACAAGTCAATTAAGTTTATTCGATTTATAAAAGCAACTCTAGTTATTTTGAGTTGCTTTTTCATCTACAATACTTTTTGGATAAGCTTTCCTAACATCAGTCCTATATAGTATATAATCGATAGAAGTATTATAAAAATCTGCTAACTTATGTAATGTTTCTATTGGTATATTTATCTTTTCTAATTCATATTTACTATAATTAGACTGATCAATATGTATAACTTTAGCAATATCTTTCTGATATAAATCTCTATCTTCTCTAAGTTCTTTTAATCTATTCATTTTTTCCAAACCTTCTTACTCGAAGTATACCATAGCTTTAGTATAACTCTCCCTCAATTAGGTATATTTTACCTTTATATCTTAGATAAATAAAGTAAGTATTATTTCACAATCACAAAACAGTTATATTTTAACTATTTTTACTCAAAAATTATTGATTCATAGTTAAAATATAACTATAATAGAATTATACAATATAATATCCACAGTATATTTTGACATTATCATATAATCGGATATACTTCTTTTAATGGCCTTTTTTGCCATTCTTCTACCTCTTCTAAGACAGCATCTGTGATATTACTAATCATTGTCGGTGATAACTGTACTCCATAGATATCTTCAATTGATTTACTGATATCTCTTGTTGATAATCCTTTTCCATAAAGGTTAATTACTTTTTCTTCTATTCCTGAAATATTTCGCTTATTTTTAGGAACAATTTGAGGATTAAATTCTGCATTTCTGTCTCTTGGTACAGAAAGTTCAAATTCTCCAAATTTACTTTTTACATTTTTGGTGGAATATCCATTCCGATAGTTATTTTTTTCTACTTTATTATCGTTTTTAGAATATCCCATAGTTGCGTCAAATTCTGCATTCATCATTGTTTGGATAGTGTCTTTAAACATGTCTTTTAATGCTTCTGCGACATCATTAGCATCTTTAATATCATAATTCTCTATTATATGTTTTACTATTTCATTATTTTTACTTTCTTTCATTCAAAAAATCCTCCCTTGGTTTTATATTTCTATATTACCATAGAAAGGATTTACTTTACACAAATTTATTTACAGACTCCTAAATTGAAGATAGTGTTTGATTTGATACTATCTTTATTTTTAAAAATTTAATATCAGTAATTTTTGATAATTAATAGATAAAAGAATATTAAAAAGTTATAGCTTTGTTAGTATTTTCTAAATAAAAAACATTTAACAAGCTAACGATAACTCTGAATCTCTATAATAATAAAAAATTTTATCAGTTTTTTTAAACCTTTCTCTTTAATTTGACAATATTTTTAATATCAATAATATATAATCATATTGGTGATATTATGATTATATATATTGATCTATTAATAATAATAAACTTTCTCTTTGATTTATTTATATTATTAACAGTTAATATAACCTTAAAAAGATATACTAAAATATATCGATTAATATTAGCTAGTTTATTTGGTGAATTAACTTTAATAAGCTTATTTTTACCTCTTAATTCTTTTATTTTTAGCTTATTAAAGCTAATCATGGGTATTATTATGGTTATTATATCTTTTGGTTATAAAAATATTTTATATACTTTTTATAATACTATTTATTTATATATGATAAGTATTATTTTAGGCGGTTTTACTTATTATTTAAATATTGAATTTAATAATTTAAATTATTTAATAATACTTTTAATAAGTCCTTTTATTTTATATGTATTTATTAAAAGTATTAAAGTATTAAAAGAAATTAAAAACTATTATTATCAAGTAAGTATTATATTTAATAATAATTATAAACTTGACTTAACTGGCTTCTTAGATACTGGTAATAAATTAAGAGATCCCACTACTAATAAACCCATAATTTTAATTAATAAAAAGAAATTAAAAGGATCAATAAATATTAGAAGTCCTATGTATATACCATATAATACCCTAAATCATCATGGACTTCTTCAATGTATTAAACCTAAATATATAATGATTAATAATCATAAATTAACTAATTATTTAATAGGTTTAAGTGAAGAATCATTTAAATTAAATGGAATAGATTGTTTATTAAACTATAAGATATTGGAGGATATATGCTAAATAAATTAATATTATGGTTAAAAGAAAAATATAATGAATGTTTTTTTATTGGTTCTACCGATAAACTACCACCACCTCTAGAAGAAAGTGTTGAAAGAGACTGTATTATTAAAGCCGGTAAAGGGGATATAGAAGCTAAAAACAAACTTATTGAACATAATTTAAGACTAGTAGTCTTTCTTGCAAAAAAATATGAAAATACAGGTTATGATATTGAAGATTTAGTAAGTATTGGTTCTATTGGCTTAATTAAAGGTATAAACACTTATAAACTCGATAAAAATATTAAACTAGCAACTTATGCATCACGTTGTATATCTAATGAAATACTAATGTTTCTAAGAAAAAATAAAAAAAGAAGGGGAGAGATAAGTTTTGAAGATGCTCTAAATTATGATGCTGAAGGTAATGAATTGCACCTAGAAGATATATTAGGAACAGATATTGATTATGTACCTAATGAATATGAAAAGACCTTAAGTAAAGAGATTTTAGCTAAAGAAATTAATACTTTAGACGAAAGAGAAAAAGAGATAATGACTCTAAGATATGGTCTTAATAATACTTTAGAATACACTCAAAAAGAAGTAGCAGAAAAATTAGGCATATCTCAAAGTTATATTTCTCGTATTGAAAAGAAAGTTATCAAAAAACTTAAACAAACAATGAAGTTATAAAAAGCTAAAAAACAAGCCAATTAAAGCTTGTCTTTTTTATTCTAATCCAGTATCAGTTTGAGGGGGATTAGTATTATCATCATCATTATTATCATCGCTTGGTCCCCCAATTCCTCCAATATTACTATCCATATTAGTTTCTACATTTATTACTAAATTATCACTCATATTATCTTTAAATATACTATAAGCAGATCTAACTATAAATGTATAATCTGTTCCTGGATTAGCTGTATAAGTAAAGTAATTATTAGTTGTATATCCTAAACTAATTAATTGTTCCCCATTTTGTAAATATACTTGATAACCTATAGTACCAATATTAGAATTATTATATGTTATTCTCGCATTATAAAAATCTTGAGCATATCTACTATAATAATCACTAAAATATCCATTAAAATATTCTTCTAAATAACTAGGATTTATTGCATCCGGAGTATCTATTTGATCCCAACTAATTCTAATAGTTGATCCATCATAAGTAGAATTTCCGTTAGTAGGAGCATCTAACTTACTAAATCTCGTTGATACCTCAGTTGGTTCATATCCGGCTTTAAATAACTCAGTTGATTTTAGATTGCTAGGAGTATATTCACTAGCTAACTGTAAAGGATAAGTACCAAGTTCTATAGTTCTTTCTACCACTCCACTAGGTTGTTCAAATCTAGAATTAGTCTTATAAATTCTTTTGGATACCGCTGACATTATTGATGTTCTTGCTCTATTACCAGCACTAGTTGTTAAATATCCTTGATCATTCCTGTCATATCCATACCACAAAGCTATTGCATAATCTGGAGAATAGGTAATATTCCAATGGTTAGGAGTAGCACTTTTAGGAATTCCTAGTTGTTCAGCTGATGCACTATCAATTGTTGAAGTACCACCTTTAGCTGCTATATCCGTACCACTAATACTAAAATTACCACCAACACCACTTCGACCAGCATCAACTAAAATATCGGTAATCATATAGGCTGTTTCTTCATTCATAACTCTTGTTTGCTCAATTGTATGAGTGTATTCATCTTCTGTTTCTATATAAACAACTTTTGTAAATGAGTATGGCTTTATATAAATACCACCCCGACCAAAAGCTGCATAAGCTGCCGACATAGTAAGAGGGTTAGTTCCATCAAATCCTCCCAAACCAGCAGATTCATATAAATCATCGCCAAAATCAATTCCTAAACTACGAGCAAACTCAGCAATTCTATCCATTCCCACTTCCTCAGCAACTTGTTGAAAAGCTTGAATCGCTGGAACATTTCGAGAATTTACTAAAGCTCTACGCATTGTAATTTCTCCCCAATAAGAACGATCGGCATTAACAATTGAACCACCTTTAGTATAAGTCCAAGGTCTATCAATAAATAATGTCCCTGTCGAACCATTTAAATATTCAATATAAGGTCCATAATCGAAAATGATTTTTGCTGAACTTCCTGGTTGTCTGGAAATACCACTATACTCTGGACCCACAGCTCTATTAGTACCCATCGCCGCATAATTTCTACCACCAGACAAAGCTAAAACTGCTCCATTTTCAGTACTAGTTACCGCCATTCCAAATTGAACTACGTCATTAACAAATTCATATAGTTCTCCTGTTTCTAATAAATGCAAAGTCTCTTGAATATCCGGATTTAAAGTTGTATAAATTTGCATCGGTACTTGTCTTGGATTATCACCAGTCTCTTCTTCTACTTGTAATAAAACAAAATCGATAAAAGCTTGATAATTTCCTGAATTTTCTTCACTACTATGATCAGCAAGCAAACTCTCAACAGGTACTGCTTCAGCAAAATCTCTTTCTTCCTCCGAAATATAACCATGTCTAACCATAAGCCCTAATACAGTAGAACGTCTTTGTGAAGCCAAATCGGGATTCGTATAAGGGTTATAAGCATCAGGAGCATTAAACATTCCAACAAGTAAGCTAGCCTCTGCTAGTGTTAAATCTGATACAGATTTACCAAAGAAATACTGACTACCTTGCTCAACCCCGTTTATTGATGCATAATTAGTAGAACCACCACCTAGCCATTGACTATTTAAATAAAACTCGATAATTTCTTCCTTAGTATAAGCTGCCTCTAATTTAAAAACAGCCATATAAATATCGGTAAATTTTCTAACTATTCCTTTAAAACCAGATGTTAAATTAGGATCAGTATAAGTATTTTTAATAACTTGCATTGATAAAGTAGAAGCACCACCAGCATCTTGTCCAGCTAATTGTCCAAGACTCGCTTTAATAAATCTTGCCGCATCAAATCCATTATGTTGAAAAAATCTTGAATCTTCTGTAGCAATTAGGGCATCCACTAACACTTGTGGTAAATCACTATATGTAACCAATTCTACATTTTTACTACCAATTCTCGCAAATTCCTCTCCATTTATATCATATAAAACTGTCGGTTCTTTAGTATATAATTCTTCTACGACAAAATCTGGCGATGTAATAATAATATATAAAGCAAAAGCTAATACCGCCGAAGCTACTACAATACCTAAACTAATCAAAATAATTAAAATAGTATTTTTAGCTCCACCTTTTTTCTTTACTCTCTTTTTTTCTTTTTTATTATCATCATTTTTACCTTTTTTCTTAACTTTAATCTTTGGTATCTTCAAAATAACCAACTCCTTTATAAGCATCATTAATACCTTTTAAATAATCAAGTCCAATATTATAATTAACTTTTAAGGTTATACCTAAATCTTGAATAACAGAGTAGGGAATACTTTTTCTTATATTAGTATGAATAAATTCTATTAAATCACTACCTTTAAACAAATAATAATTATTATTCATACTAATAATTAAAAAAGCAATACCTCCATGTTTTAATACTTTTTCTATATGTTTTATTTGGTGAAGATGAATATTACTAAGGGGAAAACTAGTTTTAGAAGCACACTCTTTAGCATCAAATTCAATATATTTTCCTTTATAAATACCATTATAATCAAGCGTCGAAGGTTCTTTAAAATAAGCTTTATTAATGACAGCACCATTTTTATAATCAACATCAACTACCCCAATAGGAGTTGGTTTTTTATAAATAATTGCTAAATCATTGTGGACATAGTACTTACAAGCTTCATTAATAAGACTTTCTAAATTCATCCCTCGATTCTTATAATTAATTTCTTTTTTATAACTTTTCTTAATGTTGTTAGGATACTTCATGCCCTTCACCTTATTTAATTATACTATAAATACGCTAAAATATCTATGCATCACACAAACTTTACTTACTATTTACACCAAAAAAAGAAGACTTTTTTTGTCTTCTTCTCTAATTTAATGCATGATTATTGTTTTTTAAGTTCTTCAATTGTTTTGATATCAAGCTTTGTTATTTTGCTAATGTCTTCTATAGGCATATTTAGTTTGATCGTTTCTTTAGCAATTTCCTTGGATGCTTCGGCTAATCCCTCAGCTCGTCCATCAATACGACCTTATTACATGCCATCTTGATAACCTTTATTTATTGCTATCTGGATATCCCATTTGTTTAATTCTTTCGCTTTATCTCCTCGTGCACTTTTCTGATTATTTCTCCCTCCTGATGCCACTATACAAGAAAGAAGAAATAGAGTCAAATAGAGATTTACTTAATTTTCATAATAAAACTATTAAAATTCCTGATGAAATTATATATTTCCAAACAAAAAATAATAATTTCAATCTTCGAATATCTAAAATTAGTAAAATTTTAAAAATTCTTCATATTTACAAAAAAATGTAAATTAATTACCTAATAAGAACATCATAACTCTAACTAGCCAAAAAAAGAACAAACTCAATTGTCCTTTTTAATATTTAGTTGCTATCTTAAACCTCTATAGTTTTAGCCCAATCCATAAAATCTAATTTAAATTCATCTTTATCTTGAGCTAAACAAGCAAAGTTAACAAGCCAAAAAGCATCATCACTTTTTAACGCTAAAACAAAATAATAATAATTACTATCATCTACATCTTCTTCATACTCAAAATAAACTAATCCGTCATCCTCTTTTACTTCATACTCGTAGTTATTATTTTTAATAATTAACTCTAAATAATCATTTAAACTAGAATCCTTGGTAATACCTAAAGCTTCTAATTCTTGAAAAGTATCTTTATAAGCAATTATTAAGGCATCATCACTTTCTAAATAAACTTTAGCTCCTTCAAGTTCTTCTAATGAAAACTTATCTGGCAAAGTAATCGAAAATTCATTATCACCAAAACCTTTAGGTTTTTCTTTAAAAAAATAGCTAGCCCCTACAAAAGATGCAATAAAAACCGCAACTAAAACAATTATCAAAATAATTTTTTTCTTCATATCAGCCTCCATCATTATTTTAACATTATTATCCTAAATAGTAAATAAATATTAACTTTACACTCAAATTTACAAAATTTTACAAATACTCTAAATACATTGACAAAATACTCCTAAAAATATTATAATTATGATGTGTAAGGATGTGATAAAGTGTATAGTGATAAAATATATTTAACTCCCCAAGAGATCCTTGATAAAGAATTTAAAATTGATGCGAGAGGTTATCGACCTCAAGAAGTAGATAAGTACCTTGATATGGTAATACGTGACTATACCGAGTTTATTAACATTATTAAAAGAAATGAAAGGGAAATTAAAGATTTAACGGAAGATAATGCCAAACTTAAAGCTGAAATCCGTTCTTTAAGGGAACAACTAGTGGCAAGTGAATCATCTAACAATAATGGTAATAATAATGTTGATTTACTAAGAAGAATTAGCAACCTAGAAAAAGTAGTATTTGGAAAATACGAATAATAATATTCGGACAAATGCTGCATAAATTTATTATGTAGAGGAAAGTCCATGCTCACACAGACCTGTGATGGCTGTAATGATCGTGCTTAGGGAAAAAATAACCTAGGGTAGCAATTTGCTAACGGCAGGAGAAAGCTCTAAAAGTTTATACTCATGAGTATATCCTTTAAAGTGCCATAGTGACGAAGAAATCGGAAACGGTGGAAATGGAACGCGGTAAACCCCACGAGTGAGAAATCCAAATTTTGGTAGGAGAGCTCTTACAAAAGAATAAAATGGCGTAAGGGTCTAGTTTATAACTAGAAGATAAATATTTGTCGCCTCGAGTCAGAGGAACAGAACATGGCTTATGAATATTATTATTTTTAAAACGTGTAAAGAAGGAGTGAAGATACTTTGGATAGTATAGGGAGCCTCTTTAAAACTACTCGTGAACAATCAGGAGTAAGTATTGAAGAAGCCAGTTCAGATTTAAATATTAATGTAAATTTTTTACTTAATATTGAAGAAGGTAAAATCGGGTGTTTTAAAGATATATATGAGCTTAAAGAATATATTAGTAGTTATGCTAAATATTTGGGATTAGATAGCAACAAGCTAATTGATGAGTTTAATGAGTATATGTTTGAATACACATCTAAGATACCTGTAAAAGAAATAGAGAAAATTGCTAAAACTAAAAGAAAAGAGGAGACTAATAAAGTTATAAGCCCATACACCAGAAAACCACGAAAGCACAATAATGCTTATTATATTGGTATATATATAGTTATATTCTTACTTGTTATTTTGGCAATTGTCTGGAGTGTAAAACAAATTACTATTGATAACCACATAACAAGTGA
Source organism: uncultured Bacilli bacterium (assembly GCA_944327425.1). GTDB lineage: Bacteria > Bacillota_I > Bacilli_A > RF39 > UBA660 > Caccenecus. Next base: position 6,102 of record CALVHJ010000014.1, on the reverse strand, counting down.
AATAGGCTATGTTAGGTTTTAAAGGAGGATAAACATGAATTTACCAAACAAATTAACAATCGGACGTATTATTACGGCTATTATCATTTTAGTATTATTAGTAGTACCCTGGGATTCTTTAGGAATTAATTTTCCGGAATTTACAGTTGCGGGAAGAATCATTGTTGATTCAAAATATTTAATCGCTGGTGTTTTATTTGTTCTAGCTGCTTTAACTGACTTTTTAGATGGTCATATAGCTCGAAGTAGAAATTTAGTTACCGACTTTGGTAAAGTTATGGATGCTATCGCTGATAAAGTATTAGTAAATGGTGTTTTAATAATGTTAGGTCATAATGGTTTTATTAGTATAGCTATACCTGTAATTATCATTACCCGTGATATCTTTGTTGATTCATTTAAAATGGCCAGTGGTAAAAAAGGTAAAGTTGTTGCAGCCTCTTTTACCGGTAAAGCTAAGACCATGTGTATGATGATTGGTATGGCTCTAACCATGTTTTACAATTTGCCATTTGAGTTAATAGGTATTAATGTAGGATACGCTTTAATTATTATTGCTACTATTTTATCAGTAATTAGTGCTTGTGAGTATTATTACAATACCCGTGATAGTTTTAAAGCTAAATAATATGAAAGAAAATATTAAAATATTTGCTAGTGCCCTAATTTTAGCAGGCACTCTAACTCTAGGTGAGACCATATTAAAAAATGCCATTTCTAAAGAAAGTATTCCTCTTGATCCTAAAGAGGACTATGATTATCAAGACGAATCAAGTAATCATTATGATTTATTAAAAATGCGTCAATTAGCAAGTGCTATATCTATTACAGATTTTGAAAATGCTGTTTTAAATTTAGCTATTACCGAAGATTTAGCTATTCCTCTTCTAAAAGTTGATCCTGAAGAAAATAATTATAAATATCCTCTTGAATACGTTGCTTATGAAGTTGATGATTCTTATATTTTTCCTTCCATGATGCTAGTAGTTGAAAAGACGGATGATTATATTATTGTAAATTCTGATACTTATTTTAATCATGCTGATGGAACCAAAGAATTATGTAGCTTAGAAGGTTGTGTAGCTGTAAAAAAAGCTTATAAAGACCTATTATATGATTATAATATCTTAGAAAAAGGGGGAAGGTTATCCGAACTTGATCCCCTTGTTATAGAAAAAATAGCAACTATCAAAGAAAGTATTGAGAGGTTATATTATGAGAGCCATGAAAAGACAAATAATCGCAGTTAATGCATCTTTATTTGATGTTATAGCTACTTCTTATAAAAATAAAAAAGAATATATTATTTATACTGATAATAAGTATACAGATGGTTTACTAAATATTTATGGCGGTATAATTAAAGATAAGAAAGTAGAAGAAATTAAAACTATTGAAGATGAAAAAATTATTAAAGATCTCATAAAAGAAGTTAGAAATGCTTTAATAAATAATTATTATTGACAGTATTATAAATTTATATTACTATTATTTATAAATAAAATTAATATATTTTGCTAGGAGAAATTACAATGAAAATAAAAAATAGAGTAGTAGAAGATTTAGTATTTAAAAGCTATTTAGAAGAAGTTATGAGTAATAAAAAGTATTTAAAAATGAATAGATACATCCAACATGGTAATACAACATGCCTATTACATAGTATTGCTGTAGCTTACTTTTCTTATCGCTTATGTAAATTATTAAAATTAAGAGTTCATGAAAAAGAATTAATAAGAGGAGCTTTACTTCATGATTATTTTCTTTATGACTGGCATGCTAAATATAAACCTACTAAAGATCTTGGCCTTCATGGCCGTATCCATCCTACTATTGCTCTTTTTAATGCTAGACGGGACTATGATGTAAACCGAATTGAAGCTGATATTATTAGCAAGCATATGTTTCCTCTAACTTTTAAACCACCCAAATATAAAGAAAGTGTCATTATTTGTATTATGGATAAAATATGTAGTATTTATGAAGTATTTAGTAAAAAAGCTTATATTGAAATGGCTTTTAAGCTTGCAGATTCAAAAAAAGAACGTCGTATTATAGCTAGAAGAATAAACCTATATAATTAGGTTTTTTTAAATTAATAAAAGCATAAAATTATATAGGTGAATTTTATGCGAATATTAAAAAATTTACAAAACTTTTTATATGACCAAGACTATTTTATCGATATATTTAATGACTGCCTCCATGTCTATTATTATATTGATTTATTAAATCTAAGTGATAAAAGTATCGAATTAAAATTAAAAGAGTTTATTTTAATAATTAGTGGTCAAGACTTAGTGGTATCTAAGATGGATAAACATGAGATATTAATTAAAGGTATAATTAATAATATGGAGTTTAAAAGATGAAACATTATTTATTAGTACGCATAAAAACATCTAAAAAAACAAATCTTTTATTAAAGTTAAACAAACTTAATGTCGATATTAAAAACATTATATATGAACCTAATTATTTAAAATTTCAAATATTATCATCTGACTTAAAAAAAATCAAAAAATACTTAGTAAGTTTTGAAGTAGAAATAATAGATGAAACCGGAATATATAAACTAAAAGAAGAATTAAAGAAAAACAATTTAATAATTACCGGTATTATTTTTGCTGTTATAATATTTCTCATTTTATCTAATATTATTGTCAAAATAAATATCATTCATGAAGATTCACATTTAAGAGAATTAATTAGCTCGTCTCTAGCTGAGGCAGGTGTTACAAGATTAAGCTTCAAAAAAAGTTATGATGAATATGAAAAAATTATTGCTAATATTAAAGAAGAGTATAAAGACAAAATCGAATGGTTAGAAATAGATGTAGAAGGCATGGTTATTAATATTAGAGTTGAAGAGCGAATAATTAATGAATATGATAAATCATCCAATACTTGTCATATAGTTGCCGGAAAATCAGGAATTATTAAAAGTATCACCACCAAAAGAGGTGTAGCCGAAGTAAGTATCAATGATTATGTGTCTAAGGGCGACATTTTAATTAATGGTAACATTAAATTAAATGATGAAGTTAAAACAAGCATTTGTGCTAGTGGTACAGTTTATGCTGAGGTATGGTACCAAGTAAATGCCACTATTCCTCTAACCGAAGAAAAAGTAAAAGACACAGGTAAAATGCGTTATAATTTTCTAATTAAAAAGGGAAGTGTTGAAACTGTTATTTTAAAAAGCCGGGTAGGTGAAGAAAAAAGAGTAGAAAATAAGTTTTTATTTAGTTTTTTTGGTTTTGAAGTATATCTTCAAAAAGAATATGAAGTAGAAATAGAAAAAATCACCTATAACGAAGAAGAAGCAACAAAAAAAGGTATCGCTCTTATTCATGAGAAACTAGAACTTAAACTAGACAATTTTGAATCTATTATTGAAGAAAAAGTCTTGCAAAAAGAGTTAAAAAATAATAATATATATATAGATATGTTCCTTGCTGTAAGAGAACAAATTGGAATAAAAGAATACTTTGATGATTCTAGGAGTGATACCAGTGATGAAGATGATAATGAATATACTAACCGAATCAATTGATAACATGTGGCCAATGCTTACTATCTTTTTAGTTGTTATAGCGGTCGTTAGAATAGCTGCGATTAAAAGTAGCAATGAAAAACTAGTTTTTTACAAAGAATTTACTAATCTTCTGTTTATTATTTACATTTTACTTTTATATGAACTTTTAACCAGAGCTGAATTAAACACTGTTAGAGGATATAACCTAGTACCTTTTACTGAAATATTTCGCTATAAAATCGGATCTGATGCTTTCTTTATGAATGTTATAGGTAACATTGTTATATTTATTCCTTTTGGTTATCTAATATCAACATACATTAAGCCTAAAAGAATTCTACCCATTTTAATTGTCAGTGTTATATCTAGTGCTACTGTTGAATTTGTGCAACTTTGTATCGGCAGGAGTTTTGATGTTGATGATATTATTTTAAACTCGCTGGGAGCTATTATGGGGTTTCTTCTTTATATTGCTCTAAATGCTATCAAAAAACATTTGCCTGGTATTTTTGGTAAAGATATAATTTATAATATTTTATGTTTAATTATTTTAATAATTATGGTATTATATTTACTTAGTCGGATGGGGGTAAATATTATATGACAAATACCTATACAATAAATGATTTAGTAAATGTATCTTTTAAATACGACTATCTAGATGATGTGATAAAAAGAGTTTTAAAACATGAAAAAGTAAAAAATGCCAATTTCAGCATTATATTTGTCGATTTAAAAGAAATTAGAAAAATAAACAATGATTATCGCGGTATTGATAGAGAAACCGATGTTATATCCTTTGCCCTTGAAGATAAAAAAGCAGATTTTAATCTAGATATACGTCTTCTAGGTGATATATATATATGTATTCCCAAAATGGAAGAACAAGCTAAAAGTTATGGTCATAGTATTAAAAGAGAATTAAGTTTTTTAACTGTTCATGGACTACTTCATCTACTAGGATATGATCATATGAATAAAGAAACGGAAAAAGAAATGTTTCAATTACAGGAGTTGATATTAAATGAAGCAGGAATCACGAGATAATAATAACTTTGAAAGAGATAAGGTTAAAGTATATGGCCCAATGCGTTTTTTAAAAAGTATAAAATATTCCATTGATGGCTTAGTTCATGCTTATCGTTATGAACAAAGTTTATGGATTCATGGATGTGCTGTCATACTTGCTATAATCTTAGGCATAGTATTTAAAATCAAATTATCTGAATGGGCGATAATATTTATCGCTTTAGGTATCATTTTAGCTTTAGAACTAATTAATACAGCCATAGAAGCTGCTGTTGATTTAACAACAACTGAAATTCATCCTTTAGCTAAAGTTGCTAAAGACTGTGGCTCAGCAGCTAGTTTTGTAATGTCTATCGTATCCATTGTTATAAGTTTATTTGTTTTTGGGCCGTATTTCTTAGATGTATTTGCTAAATTATTTTAGGAGGGATATATGAAGAGTGGTTTTGTAAGTTTAATTGGAAGACCTAATGTAGGCAAATCTACCTTATTAAACACTTTAATTAATGAAAAAGTAGCTATTACATCTAAAGTAGCGGGGACAACCCGTAACATTATTCAAGGAATATATAATGAAGATAATTATCAAATAGTTTTTATGGATACTCCGGGAATAATTAAACCCATTAATAAATTAGGAAAAATAACTAATAAACAAGCAATGTCTTTAGTAAAAGATATAGACTGCCTCTTATTTGTCGTTGATGCATCATCTGGCTTAGGTAAAGGAGACAAGTTTATTATGGAAATATTAAGAAAAACGGATTCACCAGTCATCCTTGTCTTAAATAAAATAGATAAAATAAGTGATGAAGATATTTTATATAATATAAATGAATATAAAGACTTATATCCTTTCGCTGAAATTGTACCTGTTTCTGCTTTAACTAAAGATAATATTGAAAGACTTATCGAAGTAATAAAAAAGTATTTAAAAGATGATGTTAAATACTTTCCTGAAGGGGTAAAAACCAGCAATAGCAAATATTTTATGATTAGCGAAATAGTAAGAGAAAAATTATTTGATGTAACTGTTGAAGAAATACCTCATAGTCTTACTTGTCATACATCATTATATGAAGAAAAAAAAGATCTAATCAATATTCATGTTGATATTATCGTTGATCGAGATACCATTAAAAAGATTATAATTGGCAAAAAAGGGGAAAGATTAAAAGAAGTAGGAACTAAAGCTAGAATAGAATTAGAAAATATGTTAGGCAAAAAAGTATATTTAGAACTATATGTAAAAACTATCAAAAACTGGAAAGATAAAGAGCGTTACATCAAAGAATTAGGTTTTCTTGATTTTTAGTGAATAAAATTATTCATGAATTAACATAATTAAAATAGAAAGGTTGAATATCATGAATAAAAAAGAAGCGTGGAAAAAATTTCAAAAGTCCGGAAAAATAGAAGATTATCTAACATATAAAGAAATTGAAAAGCAAGAAAAATAGGTTAATTGTCAAATAGTGTGTGCAGAACACAAAGTAAGTGATAATTAATTTGATAAAAAGATGTTGTTGCCGTTA
>CALVHJ010000013.1 GCA_944327425.1 uncultured Bacilli bacterium | reverse complement strand
TATGAGTATGTACCATTACTTGATGTTACTGTTGTATATGATGAGCCATTATTACTACTAAATTTATATTGATATATACCACTATGAGAGTCACTTCCTCTTACTGTTACTGTAATACTATTACTTGTTGCACTGGTACTGGTTATACTTATTGTTGGATTAGTACTATCTACACTATAAGCATTACTACATGTTACTTCACTTACATTTCCTGCATTATCTACTGACCTTGCACATACTCTTCGGGCACTAGCATTACTTGATAATGATACTGTTGTGCTTGTTCCGGTTACACTCATGTTTGGTGTACAGGTTGTACTTGTTGTTGTACAATATTGTACGCTTGCTACTCCACTTTCACTATCACTTCCACTTACTCTTAAGGTTAATGATCTATACCAGCCATTTGATCCACTTGTTGATGATGATACTGCTATAGTTGTGGTTGGTGGTGTTTCATCTGGTCTTTCATCAAAATATAAATAACATTTAGCTTTTCTTCCACTGTTATTATTTATACTTAAGTTTAAATCACTATATCCTATAGTTACACTATCATTTCTAATATATTCCCCATTACCATTATCAGTTGTACAATAACTATTTGTATTATCTAATGTATAAATACTATCACTCATACTTGATACATAATTAGTTATATTAGTACTACTAGTATATACATCTAAAGATGTATTATTATTCCAAGTATATTCTAAGTTACTATCTACATATACTTCCATTACACGAAAATTATAGGGTGTATAGTTAACTGTGCTATCAACAACTGGTACACTAGCTGTACTTCTATATCTAGCACTACTAAAATTAAGTATTATGGCACTAATTATTAATATTACAAAACCACCAATAACAATATTTCTTTTTGCAATTATTTTAATGTTTCCGTAGATTATGTATTCTCCTTAACCAAAAATAACTATAATAGAACTTTTAAAAAGAAAACAAATAATGAGTTAATTAACCAAAGAATTAAAGAATTTCGAAAAGAAAATAAACTAACTCAAGAAAAGTTAGCTAAAGTATTAAACACTAATAAATCAGTTATTTGTAATTATGAAAAAGGTAGACATTTTATTGCCACCCCTTTCCTTTATCAAATATGCCACAAATATCATGTTAGTGCTGACTATCTCTTAGGTAGAATAGATAATCCCAAGTATTTAAAATAACTTGGGATTATTTGTTATATATCTAATTTAAGTACTATATCACTATCAGGAAAAGAAACACATGGATGAATATAATCATTTTCAGCTTCTGCCTTTTTAAGAGCTGCTCCAATCATTTTAACTTTACCACTCAATAAAATACTTCTACAATAACCACATTCACCTACTCTACATAATGATGGTGCTTTAATACTAGCACGCTCCATAGCTACCAACAAAGTTTCATCATTATTACAAGTGATTTCTTGTGTTTTATCTTTCATAACTACTTTTAATTTATATTCTATTTTTTCTTCTGGTTCATATTGAACAAAAAAATTTTCATAATGAACAGATTTTCTTGGAATATTAAAATCATTTAATATTTCATTCATTGCTTTATAAAGTTCTTTGGGTCCACACATAAGTACTGTATTAAATTCTTTTATATAAGACTCTAACATTTCTTTATTAAAATGTCCATGTAAATATCCATCTTTTTCTTCCCTCGTCAAAGTAATAACAAACTTAACATTTTTATTTTTCTTATTTATTTCTTCTATTTCCTTTTTAAATATAATATCTTCATATGTTTTAACACTATAAAATACTGTTAAATTACAATTATAAACACCATCTAAAATAGCATTCGCTAAAGACATAAAAGGAGTTATACCACTTCCCCCCGCTATAGCAATGACATTATCTTCATCACGTATAAAACTATAACCAAATTCTCCCGCTGGCTTACTTACTACCATCTTATCGCCAACTTTAACTTGATCTAACATATAATTACTTACTAAACCATTTTCTACTCTTTTAATCGTTATTTTATAAATATCTTTATTAGCAAAAGCTGGGGCTGAAGATAAAGAGTACGCTCTTGTAACTGGCATCGAATCAATAGTTACATGAATAGTTATATATTGTCCTGCTTTAAAAGGAGCCAAATGAGGAGTACTAGAATCTTTATCAGCCATTAAAGTAAAAGTTTTAACATCTTTGGTTTCTTCATATATATCTGTAATAACTGTATGATATAAATCCCGCATATTCCTAACCTCTTTATCTATATAAGTATCAACCGGTTTCTTTTTACTAAAACTAGCTATTATATCTTTTCTTTCCTTTTTTATTTTTTCCATTTTATCTACTGCTTCCATCTAATCTTCGCCTCTTTCATTTAATAATTTCTCTGTTATATAATATCCACTGTAAAAAGCATTATCAACTCCACTGCCAAGTAAAGAACTACCACCTACAAAACTCAAATGTAAAATACGTTCATCTTCATAAGAAAGTAGTCTATGAATACTATTATCATAACCAAGACGCATAGCTCCAAACATACAACCATTTATACTATTGGTATATCTAGCAAAAGTAAAAGGAGTAGCTATATCTATTTCTTCAATATATTCTTTAATATCTATATTAAATGCCTGCTCAAACTCTTCAATTAATTCATTAGCAAGCGTCTCTTTAATTTGATAATAATTATCTTTATTAACACCATTCCAAGCATCATTTAAATATAATGTTTTTAAAACCAAAATAGTTGTATTCTTAGGACTGGCATTTTCATTTATAATATTAGGAACTATAGCCTCTATTGTATGATGAGATAATTTCTTCATACTCTTAATATTAGTAACACTATTTAAATTTTGAAACTGATAATAACGATAATTATATAGCCGCAAATCTTGATATGATTTATTTAAGCCTAAATACACTACTAACCCATTCATTGATAAAGTTCTAGCATTTTCTTTAGCTTGGGCTTCCGGATAATCTTTTTTAATCAAATTTTTAAGAACATAACGTTCTGATAAATCACAAATAACTTCCTTAGCTTTATATATAGTTCCATCACTTAAAACAACTTCTTTTTTGTCATTATTATCTCTTATTTCTACAACTAAAGAACGATAATATATTTTCCCACCCAGTTCTTCTAATCTATTAACCATTTTTAAAGCTAAATCTATATTTTTATTAGCTAAACCAACTGGTCTTTTAAAAATATATTTATATAAACATTCAGCAAAATCTATAAAATTAAGCTTCTTTAAAGGACTACCTATCTCCATCCATAAATAGCCAAGAACATTAATTGTTTTTGACGGTATATTAAGATCAACTAAAGCATCAATAGCATTATAATCCAAATACTTGATAAAATTAGGAAAGTCCTTCTCTAAATTTTTCCGTCCCTTCTTTAATGCCATTAAAGCCTCATGAATTTCTTTCAAAACTGGTAGCAAGCTTCTAAATGTACTCATTGATCCCCGATAAAGTTCTTCTAATCTTAAAATCCAATCATCAATTTCCCCTTTAATAACTTCATCAAAATTATCATCAATACTCTTTATTCTAATATTATAAGGAATTGGCTTAACTTCTACTCCTAAATTATATTTATTAAAAAGTCTTTGCAAAGAACCAACATGTTCATCATTCCCATAATCCATCAAGTCATATAATGCTACATCAAATTCAAATCTACCTCTTTTGAAAGTAGTAACTACTCCTCCCGGTAAACTATTCTTCTCCAAAACCAAGACTTTCTTATTATTAAAAGCTAAATTCAAAGCTGCTCCCAGTCCACCCATTCCTGCTCCTACAACAATATAATCATAATTCATAATTTTCATCCCCTTTAAAATCAAATTCAAATTCTTTAACTTCCGGCATATCTATTCCATATTCTTTAATATATTTCTTATGTTTAGCAAGCATAATATCACAATAATCATTTAGTTTTATCGCTTCTATTGAATTAATCTTCAAATGTTTTAAAGCTAATTTAACTAAATTATATCTATCTATTTTATTTAAAACCCGCATATCAAAAGGTGTTGTAATTGCTCCTTCTTCAATATATCCTCTAACATGTAAATTATTATTATTACGCTTATAAGTAAGTTCATGAATTAAATTAGGATATCCATGAAAAGCAAATATAATAGGTTTATCCTTTGTAAATAGTTTATCATAATCTAAATCACTTAAGCCATGTGAATGTTCGGTATTAGAAACTAAACGCATCAAATCAATGACATTTACTACTCTCACCTTAATATTAGGTATATATTTTCGAAGTAAAACTGAAGCAGCTAATATTTCTAAATTAGGAGTATCTCCAGCACTTGCTAAAACAACATCTGGATTACCCTCATCATTACTAGCAAAATCTAAAACGCCAATCCCTCTACGACAATGAGCTATAGCTTTATTTTTATTTAACCATTGAAGCGATAAATGCTTACTTGCCACTACTACATTAACATAATCCTTAGTTCTTATAATATGATCAAAAGTAGATAAAAGTGTATTAGCATCAATTGGTAAATATATTCGCACAATTTCCGCTTTTTTCGTAACTATATGATTTAAAAAACCAGGATCTTGATGAGTATAACCATTATGATCTTGTTGCCAAACATGACTAGTAAGCATAATATTTAAACTTGATATAGGCGCTCGCCATGAAAGTTCTCTACATACTTTTAACCATTTTGCATGTTGTGAAACCATTGAATCAATAATTCGACTAAACGATTCATATGTATGAATAAACCCATGTCTTCCGGTAAGTAAATATCCTTCTAGCATTCCTTCACAAGCATGTTCCGATAAAATGGTATCCATAACCATGCCATCAGTATTTAAATACTCGTCCCCTTTTATGACCTCTCCATTCCATTTACGATTTGTTACTTCAAATACATGACTAAGTCGATTACTTAATGCTTCATCCGGTCCAAATATTCGATAATTATGAGGATTTAACTTGATAATATCTCTTATAAAGCTTGATAAAACTGTCATATCACTATCTATTACTTTACCTGGTGCATCTATATCAATCATATAATTTTGATAATCAAGTATATTCAATTCTTTTAATATTAATCCGCCATTAGCATTTCGATTAGCACCCATTCTTCTTTCTTTAGCAGGAATTAATTCTTGCAAGCCTTTTTTTAAAGTACCAAATTCATCAAATAATTCCCCTGGTTTATAACTCTTAAGCCAAGCCTCTAAAACACTTAAATTACTTTCATGATCTTTATCAACTATAACTGGCACTTGATGAGCTCTAAAAGTTCCTTCCACTATTTTTTCTTCTACCACTTTTGGTCCAGTCCAACCCTTAGGTGTTTTTAATATTAGCATTGGCCACATTGGCCTTGTTGTATCATTATTTTCTTTAGCCTGCTTTTTGATTTTTTTAATATCTTCTACTATCATATCTAAAGCTTGAGCCATATCTTCATGTATTTGCATATCATTTGCATATTCAACTATATATGGACTCCATCCCATACCTTTAAAATACATGGTTAATTCTTCTTCACTAATTCTTGCCAAAATAGTCGGATTAGCAATTTTATAACCATTTAAATGTAAAATTGGTAAAACAACACCATCCGTTATAGGATTTAAAAACTTATTTAATTGCCAGCTAGCTGCTAGAGGGCCAGTTTCAGCTTCACCATCCCCTATAACACAAGCTGTCCAAAGATCAGGATTATCTAGTACTGCCCCAAAAGCATGAGCAAGACTATATCCAAGTTCTCCTCCTTCATTAATACTTCCGGGTATTTCAGGAGCAACATGACTAGATGTACCACTAGGAGCACTAAATCTTTTCATAAGTTTTTTTAATCCGTCCGCATCATAAGATATCTCCGGATAAATCTCACTATATGTTCCTTCTAAATAGACATTAGAATAAGCCGCTCCCCCACCATGTCCCGGACCAGATATAAAAATCATATTTAAATCATTTTTCTTAATAATTCTATTTAAATGAACATAACAAAAATTTTGACCCGGAGTCGTTCCCCAATGTCCCACTTGTTTTGCTTTTATATGATCTAATTTAAGTGGTTCTTTTAATAGAGAATTATCTTTTAAATAAAGCTCAGCTGCTGCCAAATAATTAGCAGCCCGAAAATAAGCATCAATTTTTTCTAATTCTACTCGTTTTAATGTTTTTTCCATGTCATCACACTACCCTATTATTTATTATAACAAATTACATACGAAAAAACCATAGTAACTTATGGTTTCTTGTCAATTTATATTTTAAGTAAATTGGATAAAGTATCATTAGAAGTGTGTTTTCCTTTAATTGGAGATTTTTCAATTTCTTGAGCAAATTCACATAAATCCCAATCTTCATTATTCATATGATAGGAAATGTAACTATTATCCGGCAATTTTATACCTAAAATAAAGTATCCTTCCATTATACTTTCATCATCATGTTTCTTCGTTTTAAATACCAAGAAATCTTTCTTCAAGCTTAATTCTTTGCATAATTTGATATAAAGAATACTCCGATGTTTATACAATTCACCAAAAGTATGCCAGGTATCGCTAATTAAATCAGTATCAATTTGTTTGATACTCTCTTTTATTTCCTGATTAATTTTTGCTACAATTTCATTCATATAATAATTCTTCTTTCTTAATTAGTTATATGCTTACAAATAAAAACGAACCAAATGGTTCGAAAATTCTTAATTGGTGGAGAATGTGGGACTCGAACCCGCGACCCTCACGGTGCAAGCGTGATGCTCTAGCCAACTGAGCTAATTCCCCAAGAACATAACTATCTTATCATATGAGATAGTTAAAATCAAGAGTTTTTTACAAAAAAATCATTTTTTTATTTTTACAAATCCCTTTTCGATTTCTTCCAAAGCTCTTCCTAGTTCTTTTTTGTTTACATAGTCACTTTCTTTCATTTGAAAATGTCTGTTTTCTAGCATTTGTTTACTCCTCATTGAAGCAACATGAACTAAAATATACTTTGAATCCACAATATTTAATAATTTATCGATTGAAGGATATAACATATACACCGCTCCCTTGTACATTAATATCATACTAAATATTTACATAATTATGAAGTGATTTTACCATTTATTGACATCAAATTTACATTTTAAAACAGTCTAGTCTGTCCTTCTTGCTTTTTATTTAATCTTTCTTCTAATTCTTCTAAATGAAAAGATCCAGGACTATCAGCTAACGGTTTATAACCAGTTGGTGTCTCATTTTTTGGCATCGTAACATTCTTATCTCTATTATCAAAAAGAAGCAGTTTAGAAACTAACATTCCTAAATTATATAAATTATCAAACTTAAATATTCTTTTAGAATTTATTTGTCTAAAACAGAGTTTGTCCACAAAAGATCTAATTACATCATACAATTTATAATCTAAATAAGGCTCAGCTAAATAGCTTTTAATTGTATATATCTCTCTACTTAAATATTTATAATTAGCATAATGTCTAATTAAAGCACTTAAAAAGCCTTTATTATCTCTATTCTTATAAATTATTTCTTCTAATTGTCTAAAGTCCAAATATTTTGCATCTGCTCTATAAGCAACGGCATTAAATATTTTATCGTCTTCATAAGAATAAAGTAACAGATCACAATCCATTTCCCTAGTAGATATCAACCCTTGTTTTTGTAAAAAAACACATAATTCCCTCTTGTTTTTAAAAGTTGTTGTAAAACTACATAAAGCCCGTAAATTATTATCTTTATCCAACGCTTTATTTATTTTACCTAAATTAATAGGTTTAATTTTTTCTTTTCTTCTCATTACATTTTCATCAATCGCCAAAAAATATTTCATTATAAACCTCACTTACTAATATTATAACCTTATTTTTAAATATAATCAATTAATAATGTTTTCAATATAGCTCTATCTTTTCTACTAATTGCCATATTAGCTAACTGCATTAAAAAATTAATATTTGTCTTTCCTCTTTGAATATGCTTAAAAACTATATTTTTTAAGAAAGTTAAAACATCAAATATAGCTTTATCAAATTCATCTTTTCTTTTTACAAGATCTTTAATAACTTTTAACTCCTCTTCACAATTTTCATCTAAAATCAGTTTATCTATATACTTATATATACCACTATTTTCATTAAAGGAATTTAAAAAAAATTGCCAAATAATTTGCTGATTATCTACACAAATCATAGATATAACTTCCCTAACCTCTAAAAAAGTTCTATAGTTTAAAAGTTCAACTAAATAAAGATTTAATAAAGGTTCAAAATCAATATCTTTTTTTAATTCTAACACATTATATTTATTAACCAAATAAAGCCATGCTTCAACACTTTTAGAAACATCTATTTGTAACATAGCTTTCAATATTTTAAATAAAGATAATACATCTATATCAAATTCCACTTCATCCTTAATATCACTAAATAATAGATCGATGTATTTAGCCTTATTCATATAATCACCTAGCATAATTTTATCATAGAATGCAAATATTGTAAAACTATATGCATATAAACTCCAAAATGATAATAATTACGTATTTTTTGAGAAAATTATAATTGGTGATAAGTATGAATTTTCCAAGAATGAAGGAAATCAGGGAAGAAGCTGGTTTAAGGCAACAAGATATTGCAGAAGTTATGGGAGTCTCTAAAGGTTCTTATAGTATGTGGGAATGTGGAACCGATACTATTCCTTTAAAGAGATTAAATCAATTTTGCAATTATTTTGGAGTTTCCATCGACTACGTCGTTGGATTTAATGACAAAAAGAAATATGCTAACCAAAAACCAGACATTAAAATAAAGGTCACTGGTGAAAATTTGAAAAAGATTAGACAAAAGAAAGGTTTCACTCAAGTCCAAATCTCCAATGAATTGAAGATTAATCAACCTACTTGGAATAGATATGAGAATGCTAAGAATTTAATTCTTACGACTACTCTTTATGAGTTAGCCAAAAAATATCATTATTCAATAGATAAAATATTAGGAAAAGATAGAGACGCTTAAATAGCTCTATCTTTTCTATTTTTTGTTAAAATTTATGCAAAAACTCTTGATTTTTACATATAATTATAATATAATGATAATGCATTTTACAAGTGCACTAACTAACGGAGTTGCGCCCTTAGCTCAATTGGATAGAGCGTTAGACTACGGATCTAAAGGTTAGGGGTTCGACTCCCTTAGGGCGCACCATTATCGAGAAGTAGCACAATTTGGTAGTGCACTTGGTTTGGGACCAAGGGGTTGCAGGTTCAAATCCTGTCTTCTCGACCATTTTTGAAAAAACATCTCATCATCAAATGAGATTTTTTTATGCCTGCAATTCCTCATATGCCAAACAAAATACATTATCATTTAACATAACCTATATTTTTAATTCTTATAATATTATTTAGCGAATTAAGTTTAACTCCCTGTTAAACGCAAATAGTCAATTAGAAAAGCAAGCAATACTTAAATTTTATTGCCTGCCTAAATATTTAATTAATAGTTAAAACTATGCCTACTTTAAGAAAATCCGGATCATCCCCAATTATAGCTTTATTATCTTCATAAATTTTTTGCCATGTTGTATTATATTTTTCGGCTATTTTAGTTAAGTTATCTCCCTTTTGCACAGTATATAACACTTCCGAATTTTCTTTATATAATCTAATATCATTTTCATCCATCCATCCAAGATCTCCAGTTGTATTATAAGGATGAAGTTCATCTTTAGCTACTCTTGTAATATAAGTTATTTTATTGCTTATTTTACCAGTGGCTACAGAAGCACTTGCACTTACATATAATGCTCCATTTATCAAAACTTTATCGCCAACTTTAAATTTACATTCACTTGTTATATCTTCCTTAGCCAAAGGCAAATCGTCATTAATATATGATGTAGGATCTATTTTTTTATCACTTGTATTTCTTACTTCGAAATGTAAATGAGCTCCCGTTGCATGTCCAGTAGCTCCCATATAACCTATAACTTGTCCCTTACTAACCTTATCTCCTTTTTGTACTGTAACAGAGCCATATTTCAAATGAGCATATAAAGTATAATAACCATTTTCATGTTTTATCTTAACATAATTGCCATAAGAGTTTCCCGACTTATCTGTCGTTTTATAATTACTTCTAACACCCATCACTTCACCATTACTATGAGCTACTATATAATCTATTGCATTCTTATAACCAACTAAATCTATTCCATCATGAATATTATTCTTATATTTCTGGGTAACTTGATTATCTTTATTTTTCAAAACTCTACTCATAATTAAACCTCCTCATATTCTTCTTTTTCGATTGGTTCTTTTTCCTTCATTATCTCTGTTTTTTCTTCCAAAAAAATCAACTCCTTATAATATATCATACGCTATATTTATAAAGTCAACTCTTATAAACGCCTTTAATTCCACGAAAAAAGATGATTTTTAATCATCTAATCAAAATAAAAAGGATAGTTTAACTATCCCACATAAGGTTCTAAGAAAGCTTTAATAGTATCAGCATCCCTTGAGCCAACAAAACCATCAACCATTTTTCCATCTTGAATAACTATAACAAACGGTGTATAACCATGAGCTTCTAACAATTCTCCATAAGTTCCTTCTTCATTATTAATCTCGGTTTCAATTGAAAGTTTATCAAATAAATCTGCAAATTCTGTTCTAAAGTTACTTCCAAGTGGTAAATAATTAATTTCTAAATCCCAATCATCTATAACTTGATTTAATTGTGGTACTAATTGAACACATATTGAACAGCCACTTCTACCAATATATAAAACATGGGTATCACCATCATCAAATAAACGAACTGCCTCTTCTCCTGAAACTTGTGTCATTTTACTTACATCATATGTAGCAGAACTACTACTACTGCCACTATTAGTTGTTGATTCATTAATACTTCCATCCCGAAAATACAATCCTAAAACCATTACAAATAATATAACGAAACCTATAATAACAATAACCGTTAAATTTCTTATTTTTTCTTCCATAATTGTCCTCCTTTTTTATACGGTACATATTATACTCTTCTTCACAAAAAAAAGCAAGATATTTTAATCTGTCACAACTGCCGTAACATCATTCTTACTCTCATCATAATCAAGTCGAATTTTAGAATCATTTAAATTTTTAGAACTATCGGTTGGATCAGTAAATAAACCATTATCATTTGCTATCAAATAACCAGCCTCTAACAAATCTTCAACACTTATATAAGTGGTTTTAGTTTCTTTAAATAAATCTAAATTATCTAAAGCATAATCCCTAGCCTGAATCTCAATTAACTTTTTTACTTCTGCAATATTCTCATTATTATCTATTGCAAATGCATAAGAAGTATTATTGATTGTAATAAAAGCTACAATCCCTAATAAAACTACTACTATTAAAATCTCTATTTTCGAATATCCTAATTTATTCATTTATTTTACCACCTTGTTAAGTATAACATAAGCTCTTCTTTTTTTAAAGAATTTATTTTATATTTTCTAATAGTTTATCTTTAAAGCCAACAAACTTTACATTAATCTGTAAACTCTTTAATTATTTGATAAGCTTGGACTAAATCATTTAGACTAAACTTAGCATTAGCAGAACTAGTACTAGGAAGACTAACCGTTTTAATATTTATATCTTTCACAAATTTATTAAACAATTTAGTAGCCGTCTTCCCATTCAAAATAATTAATTTTATATCACAAACATTAGTAATTAACGATATATCATTACAAACAACCTTTTTTATTGACGCATCACTAGAACCTTTAATCTCACAAGTAGCACAAACATCAAATAAAGCAATACCATGTCTATTTAAAAAATCTTTTTTATTAACTATTTCTTCATGATATATACTAGCTAAAACTTTCCAAAAGCGATTTTGAGGATGAGCATAATAAAAATTAGCTTCTCTTGATTTAACACTAGGAAATGAACCAAGTATCAACACTTTAGAATATTTATTATAAAAAGGATCAATTGTATGTTTTTCCATAGCAAAAAGGAAAGATAAGCTTATTTCTTATCTTTCATAACCTCCATTAAAGTAGTTCCAAAAGTAGCTACATCTTGTAAATTAGCTGGTATAATTATTTTTGTCGCTTGACCATCTGCTACTTTTCCTAATGCTTCATAACTCTTCAAAGTAAGGACTGAACTATCAGCTTTTGCATTTTTTAATAGCTCTATACCTTTAGCTTCTGCTTCTTTAATTTTAATCAATGCCTCTGCTTGACCCTCTGCAATTTTAATAGCACTTAAAGCCTCTGCCTCTGCCCTTAAAATAGCACTTTCTTTTTCACCTTCAGCAATTAAAATACTTGATTTTTTTTCACCCTCAGCTTGTAATATTTTCTCTCTTCTTTCTCTTTCAGCTCGCATTTGTTTTTCCATAGCATCTTGAATATCACGTGGTGGTAAAATATTTTTAACTTCAACACGGTTTACTTTAATTCCCCATGGATCAGTCGCTTCATCTAAAATAGCTCGCATTTTACTATTAATTATGTCTCTACTTGTAAGTGTTTGATCAAGTTCAAGCTCACCAATAATATTTCTAAGAGTTGTCGCTGTTAAATTTTCAATGGCACTAACAGGAGCATCCACTCCATAAGTATATAATTTAGGATCAGTTATTTGATAATATACAACCGTATCAATTTGCATGGTTACATTATCTTTGGTAATAACTGGTTGAGGAGCAAAATCCTTTACTGTTTCTTTTAAACTAACAATCTTTGATACTCTATCTACAAAAGGTATCTTTACATGTAAACCATTATTCCAAGTCACATAATAACTGCCTAATCTTTCTATTACATAAGCTTTTGCTTGAGGAACTATTTTAATATTTGGTATAATTAAAATAATTACTAATATTAATATTGCTATCAAAAACTCCATTATTTATCATCCTTTCTCACAATGAGTTTAACTCCATCAATATCTTCAATAATAACTTCATCGCCAACCCCTATATTTTCTTTACTAATAGCACTCCACTTTTTACCATCAACCTTAACTTCCCCCACTTTGAATTTTAAAATTTCTGAAGTAACAACACCTTTCATACCAATTACTCTATCTAGATTAGTTGCTATTCTTTTTTTAGCTAACTTTTTTGTAAGATATGGTCTTGTAAGAAGCATGAGTACTAATCCTAATCCTACAAATATGCCAAACTGTACATAAAACGAATCAATAACAAATGATAAAAATAAACTTATAATTCCGCTTAAAATAAACCAAACACTTACTAGATTAATTGTTATTACCTCCAAAATAGTTAAAAGGACAACAATAATTAACCATATAACCCACATATAACCACCTACCTAACCTCATTATACGTTATAAAACCAAAAAATACAATATATTTTAAATTATTTTTGCCCATCATTTTCTTCATCTATTTCTTCTCCCAATAGCCCTTCTAAAGTATTATATATTTTCTTTGGTAGGGGCAGTCCCATTTTACACCAACACTTAAGTATTAACATACCCTCATGAGCAATAAAAAAATAAATAACTATTGTCCTTATTGCCTCACTACTACCCATAATTTTATCTAATAACACTGATAATGATACAATAACAAAATAACCAACATTTCTAATTATCCCTTTTAATCCCACTAATTTATTCATTTTATGGCAAAATACTACCTTACACCAACCAGTTAAATAAACATACACCATCAATATAAATAACACAATTATTGGTGTATCAATACCTCCTAATAAGTAAGAGCCAATATTAATTACATGTTCCATAAAGCCTCCTACTTATTATATGTTTATCTATATTAAAAGGAACTAACTATTACCCATAATGCATACTATCTTATCTAACAAAAGATCATAAGACTAGTCCAACAAAAACATCAAAACTTATAATAAATTTATTATATTCATTTAAAATTTTAAAACTAATTCCTATCATAACTACCACTTTTTTCTTTATTAATCTCTAATATTTCTAATACTTCTTTTTTCATTTTCTTTAATTCACTCATTTCAAATCCCTTTATTTCTGCTGCTATATATATTTTATTTCCTCCAAAAGAAATTCCTACTGGTAAACTAAAATATCTTATATCTTGGTCTAGTCCTTTTATAAAATTATTAAAATATGAAGTTAATCTATCTACACTTACGATATATGTTACATATAAACTACGATACATTTTATTTTGCATTTCTTTTAAATCTTTTTCCATTATTGGAACCATTTTATTATCATATAAATCATTATAAATATCTTCGGTAAATTCCTCGGTTTTAAAATCGATGATATAATGTTTGTTCTTTTTTACTATTTTCTTATATATTTTTAGATTTTCTTCACTATATACTTCTTGATAGTCATTTAATAATAATCTTTTATTTAGATAGTTACTAAAATCTATATAATTATCTTGTTTTAATAAATATTTATCTGGTTTGGGTGGCTTAATATTTCCAAAGAATATCATCATAATTCCCGGAAGACTAAATAATATAAAAGAAATTATAAGAACCATATTAATTACCAACTCTTCAAAATCATTTAAAGGATTAAATCTATCATAAATAGCTGCAATAAATATAGCAACCATAATAATAGCACCGATCCCTAAAGAAACTTTAATCAAGCGAATTTTAAAAACATCACTAGTTTTTCTATCAATTAATTTAACTAGAAAATAGAAAAATAATAAAATTGCTATTATGATTAAAACTGCTATAATTGCCCGTAAACTAGATAAAATATTAATAATATAAAAAGAAGCTATTATGCCCACAAATATTTTTATTACTAAATTATAAGTTTTTTTACTTAGCTTTTTTTCTAAAATATTTAAAACAATTAATATTATTATTAAAATTATTACTTCTATCATAATTACCAAACCTTAATTATAGTATATCATGTTTTTTAAACATTAAAAAGAACTAACGTAAATTAATTGTATTATCTCATATATAATATACTATATTATTTCCTGTTTGTGGGGATATTATCTTGTTATTTTCTGTAAGAAAAAAGTTTCAGCTATTTTTTCTGAAACTTTTTACTTCTGTATTACATTTTATGTCCCCTTTACTTTTATTATTGTATAAAATCATAAAAGGATATTCTACAAATGGCCATAGTGTATAAAAAACTCGATCCATCAATATTTTTTTATCTTTTACAGGTTTATCATCTTGATATATTTTTAATCTCATTATTTTTTTACCAATACTTTCATATCCTATTAAACAGTCTTTTCTTAAAAATAGATTTATTAGTAAAATCATTGCTATTAAACCTGTTACAATATTCATGAACATATTATTAAAAAGAGAATAAATATAATTCATAGGAAAATACGATACATAAAAAACTATTAAATAATCTATATATAAAGCCACTAATCTTCTAAATTTTAAAAACATTTTTTACCCTCCAATATTAAATCCTATTTTTATTTTACCGCCAATTCCTAAGAAGAAGATATATAAGAGCTACACTTTACTTAATTTTTATTTTATTTAATGTTTCCTGTTTAGGGTTCACATCATATTTTCACTAATACTTTTTTACTTCCGTATTACACTTTATATCTTATAGCTATATCCATCGCAATTTGTATTAGCAATTTTTCTAAAACCATGCTATACTGATTTTTTAATAAAAGTGAAAATTAAACGTCATAGCTATAATTATATTCCACAATTTTTAAACGGTGGATATCTTGATTATAAACCATTGTGTATATATGATATAACCCGTTTTCAGTAGGTAAAGTATTATATAGATCAGTTTCTTTAATATAAACAGAATAATAACAATTTTCTTCATCACTACAAGTTATAAGTGGTGAAATAAGTGTTTCTACATTTGAGTTAAAACTATTGCTTTTTACCCAAGTTTTACTATTTTCTATTTCACGTTCCAATTCTTCGTGTTCTTTAAAATAGACATCATGTAATGTATTACATTTTAAGGCTTTATCATTCCATTTTGTTATCGTATATATCCCATCGTTTGGAAGTGGAACATTTATTATTCCTTCCAGTTTAAAAATTTCTTGATAATTTTCATTCGGGAAAATAAAAGTATAGAATCCAAACAGTAATAGCATAAAAGCTACTATGTATCCTCCAATAATATTTTTCTTACATTTTACTTTCATCTTTTGATATTTGTATCCTAAAATAATTGATAAGATCGGGATAGGCAACCAAAGCCACATTGACCACATATATTCAGTGTTTATTGAAATTTCAGAAATAATGTTCCCTGCTATAAAAAATGTTAAAACTGTAACTATAAATAATATTACCATACCATTACTTATTTGTTTTCTTTGTTTATCTCTAGTATTTATTTCTTTTATAATATTGTCTAGTTTTACTTGGGTTGTTATTTTGTTAAATTTCTCTAAATCAAAATTTATATTTAGTTTTCCTTTAGAGTTGTCAAAATTAATTTTATACAATATTTCTTTATCATTAATCATTTCTTTAGTTACACTATTATATTCTTTTTTTAACGAAAATAGGCAAAAGTTATAATTTAATTCTAAGATTTGGCTTATTACATAATAAAATTGATTCTTTTTTAGTTTCATGTAAAATTTATCTTTATTTATAAATATTTTATCAGTCTTAATTTTTTTAACTTCGTTTTTTGAAATGCTATCAAAGGATAACCATATTTCTTTAGTTTTGAATACATTAATTAATTTTTTAATTATTGGAAAATCTAAATTTTCTTTTGGTATGGTATAGCTTATCTTTTCCATTTTATTAACTCCTACTCTTAATGGTGGTTTGTTTCATATATAGTATATCATGTTATAGCCTTTTTTCAAACATATAAAAAGAACTAGTATAATAAATTTACACTCGTTCTTTAAAGATTTATTAAGCACTTAATATATAATACAACTTATTTTCTTTCACATCAACTATAAACAGCATAAACAACTGGTTCTTCTATATCTTCATAAAACAAAATACTTATCTTTAAATCATTTAAATTCATCTAAGCCTTCCTTTCTAAATGCTACAATTATTTATATGAACAAGTTAACTTGATAAGTGCTAGAAAAAAAAGAAAGCTTTTAAACTTTCTTTGTCATAATACTTGCCATATGTCCATTTAAATCAATTTCTTTATTTAAACTATCATCATAACAAATATCTATTGCTAAAGTCTCACTCTTAATATAATCTTTAAACATATCTATAGCTTTTCTTATTTCTTCATCAGCATTATAATTAATAACTATTCTATCTGCTACATTATAATCATTTTCTTTTCTAATATTTTGTACTTTAGACACAAACTCTCTTGCTAAACCTTCTAAAACTAATTCTTCAGTTCTAACCGTATTCAAAATAACAAACAAATTATTTTCCATACCAACATTATATCCTTCTTGAGCTTTTATTCTAATATCGGTATAACTAGCATCTATTTCATAGTTTGTATCATCAATAGTTATATTAATAGTTTCTCCTTTATTTAATTTAGCTATATCATCATTAGTTAAATCTGCCAAAATATCACTAAACACTTTAATATTAGCTCCAAATATAGGACCTGCCACTTTAAAGTTTGGTTTAACAAAGAAATTAATATACTTATTTAAATCATTAGTAAACACAATATTTTTAACATTTAACTCTTCTAATATTAAATCTTTTAAATTTCCAATTAAAGGCTCTAAGGAAGCATTTAACATACATACAGCTAAAGGTTCTCTTACCTTTATTTTTGCCTCTTCTCTTATATTTCTTCCAATACTAATAAGCGTTCTAACTGTATCCATTTTTTCTTCTAATTTTAAATCAATATATTCCGTATTGTATTTAGGGAAATAAGCAATATGAACAGATTTTTCTTTCGTAAGATTTCGATATAACTCTTCACTTAAATAAGGAATTATTGGTGCTACCATTTTTGATAAACCAACTAAAACTTCATAAGTTGTACTATAAACAGCTTTCTTCGAATTATCAAGACTACTACCCCAGAAGCGATCTCTATTCCTTCTAATATACCAATTTGATAAATCTTCTGATACAAAATTGGTTATAGCTCTTACTACTTTATTTAAATCATATTCATCATAAGCCTCAGTCACATATTTAAGTAAACTATGATATTTAGATAATAACCATTTATCTATTTCTTCCAAATTATCATAACTAACCTTACAATTAAGGATATCAATATTATCTGTATTAGCATACAAAGTAAAGAAATTATATGTATTCTTAAGAGGATTAAAGAACTTCGAATATACTTCTTTTAACCCGTCTTCATCAAATTTAATTGGCGTCCAAACTGGACTAACAAATGGTAAATACCATCTAATTGTATCTGCTCCAAAACGTTCCATCAAACTAAATGGTTCTATAGCATTTCCTCTACTCTTATGCATCTTTTTCCCATATTTATCTAATAATAACTCATTTACTAAAACATTCTTATAAGGACTTATCCCTTTAACAAAAGTACTTATAACAAGTAAAGAATAAAACCAACCTCTTGTTTGATCAATTCCTTCACAAATAAAATCTGCCGGAAATTGATTTTCAAAAAGTTCCATATTTTCAAAAGGATAATGATACTCTGCAAACGGCATAGAACCTGAATCAAACCAACAGTCAATTACCTCTGGTGTCCGACTCATTACTTTACCACACTTTGGACATTTAATATGAACATCATCAACAAATGGCCTATGTAAATCAATATTTTCATCTATTTCTTCTATAGCTTTTTCAAGTAATTCACTACGGGAACCAATCATATCCATATACCCACAGTCACATCGCCAAAGTGGTAGTGGTGTTCCCCAATAACGACTTCTGCTAATAGCCCAGTCATTTAAATTTTCTAGCCAATTACCAAATCTTTTTTCGCCCACATAAGAAGGATACCAATTCACCATTTCATTATTTTCAACAATTTTATCTTTAATCTTCGTAATTTCTAAATAATAACTTGGTTTAGAATAATAAATAAGTGGTGTATTACATCTCCAACAATGAGGATAATTATGTTTCATATGTATTTTTTTAAATAACTTATTATTTTCTTTCAAATACTTAATTACCTCTTTATCAGCTGCGAATACATTCATTCCTTTCCATAAACCTTCTGTATAACATCCGTCATCCCCAACCGGATTTAAAATAGGCAAATTATAACGTCTTCCAACTTCATAATCATCAGCCCCAAAAGCCGGAGCCATATGAACAATACCTGTTCCATCTTCCATTGTTACATAAGTATCACACGTTACATAAAAAGCTTTTTTATTAACTGTTAAACTTGGTATTAATTGTTCATATCCCACATTTTCTAAAGTACTACCTAAAAATCTATCTAATACCGTATAAACATCGCCTAAAACAGTATTAACTAATTTCTCTGCTAAAATAAATTTATAACCTTTAGATTCTACAAGTACATAATATTCATTCGGATTAACACATAAAGCCACATTAGCAATTAATGTCCATGGTGTTGTTGTCCAAACCAAAAAATATTCATCTTTATCTATTCTTTTAAAAGGAACAATAACAGTATCAACATCTACTTCCTTGTAACCTTGTTGTACTTCATGACTAGCAAGTCCAGTTCCACATCTAGGACAATAAGGAAGTATTTTTAATCCCTCATAAAATAAACCTTCATCAAAAAATTTCTTTAGAATCCACCATTCTGTTTCAATATAATCATTATTATATGTAATATATGGATCATCTAAATCAATAAATTGACCCATTTCTTTTGTAAGTCTCGAAAAAGCTTCTTCATTTTCCCAAACTGTTTCACGACATTTCTGATTAAATTCTTTTATTCCGTATTTTTCAATATCACCTTTACCACTAAAACCAAGTTTTTTTTCTACTTGAACTTCAACCGGTAAACCATGAGTATCCCAACCAATTTTTCTTATTACTCTGCATCCTTGCATCGTCTTATACTTACAAAAAGTATCCTTTAAAAACTTTCCTACCATATGATGAAGTCCGGGCATCCCATTAGCAGTAGCCGGCCCATCATAAAAAACAAAGTTATTTTCTTTATCTCTTGATTCAATTGATAATTTTAATATATCAATTTTATCCCAATAATCTCTAATATCTTTCTCTACTAAATTAACATTACGTTTATCTAATTCCTTAAATTTTTTCATAAATCCTCCTTTAAAACAGAACATAAGAATTAACTTACGTTAATCCGCCTAACCTCACGGTTAGTTTTTTTCTGCTGCACTTTCGTACTATACA